>CAYWOZ010000205.1:0-6134 GCA_964458675.1 uncultured Saprospiraceae bacterium | reverse complement strand
CCCATGATAATCAGGGTGATCAAAAATTTCGAAAAGGTAGTTAATCGTGCTGCCATTTTGTTGCTTTTTACTTTTTGCTTTTAATTATAAAATCTGTCAGCTCTAATCAAAGAAGCCGTCGTATTGATTTTCTCTATCTACTTTTATTTCCGTTTTCACCGGTTCACTGATGTCTAATTCCTCTGCGTCATTGTTTGCCTTGTCTAGAATGTCCAACTTCTCATCACCAAGAAGCAATGATGCACCTTCTTTTTCCCACTTCTCTAACATTTTTAATCCTTCTTCTTCGAAGACTCCGTTTTGCAAATCAATAGAATCCATAAACCCAGAAGACACTTCCATGAAGCGCTCCATCTCTCCTACTTTATTGGATACATCGTCTGCAATAGCTTCCATTGCAGCGTCAAACATAGCACGCTTATCTGGATCTCCCGAGATAACACTCATGGCAGATTTCATCGCGGAGTTACTGGCTTTGATAGCATTGTACTCTTGCTCCTTGACCATAACTTGATCCTTTATATCTTCAGCAAGAATTTCAGAGTTTTCGAACATCTTGACCAAGACACGATAAAGAACTTCCATTTTTGTGTAGAGATCTTCAAGGCGCATATTAGATTCTTTGAGCCTTCCTGCCTTTCTAGACTTGAGTATCACCACGTTTCGCTTATCGTTGTCTCTAGCTTTAGAGGCCATCTCTAGGTTGCTCGCAATTTCTTTTTTATTGTTGTGAATAACCTCCTTGAGTTTATGCATCTGGCCTCTAAGTTGAGAAATCTGCTTATTCATTTTGCGCAAGTTGCCTTTGAGGTCTTCAATGTATGATTTTAGAATGGCAATAGGGTCTATAGTAATGAAGAGCCCTGTAATCCAGCGCATGGCACTTTTATACATGTAGGAAACAAGATTTCTTGCTTTCTTATCTACTGCGAGAAAAAGCGCTGTTCCCAGAATACCAACCATGCCTACAATGGACAATATTGTTCCGAAGTAGGTTATAATACCAGCAACGGCCAACCCTAATGCCCCTAATAATGCCACCAAGAAAACGCCTCCAACGACCCCCTCCGGTTTTTTCCAAAATGATTTTGGCTTTGATGTACTCATTTGATTGTAATCTTAAGATGTATATTTTTCAATTAACTCGATGTCCTTATTGATTTTGTGTTTCAACAATTCATAAGTACTCAAAAAGTCATTTTTAGTTTTCAATACTTTAACCTCGCTAGAAGCAATCTCCTTACTCGTTTTTTCTTGATCTACTTTTAGCGCCTCTATTTCTTTGGTAAGTTGTTCTATCTGTTTCGTTTTATTTTGTATGCTGAGTTTGATATCTTTTGCTCTGGTTTGTTTACTTCCTACCTGCTTGTTCATTTGACTAGATACAGCTGCTCCAAATTTTTCACTTTCTTTGGATAAAATACCAAGATAGTAATTGGCAGTTTCGACTAAGCGCTGTTTAGTAGCACCCATTGTCTTTGCCATAGCATAAGCAGACTGGATTCTTGTTTTCTCATCCATGTCCATTTTGGTAAGAGATTGTAAAGATTGTTTGAATTCAATATAATCAAATCCTTCCTGGTTGTTTTTGTTAATCGCGCCAAGGAGGATGTTCATAAACTTTTCGCTTACTTCACCCGTGACGTCTACTGTAGAGACATCTACGATATCTTCCTCTGCCTGATGATGCACTTCGGCTTCAGCAACGGTTTCTGCGCTAATATTTTCTTCTGTGATGGGTTGTTTATTGGCGTCAATATGAGGCGGTTCAGCAGATTTCACCTCATCTTCTTTGACAAATAGTGACTTTAGGTTTTTAAACATTTCGTAATGTATTGATTTTGAGGCTTTAAAATTTGTTTTCCTCGATGAATTCAAGCACAAAATACATAAAAAAGGGTTAAACAACCAAAGGTAAAATAGATTACTATTCTGCAATTATATCATATTAAAGACTGTTATTTTTGCATCTTGCAACAACAAATGTACTTGTCACAACCTTATAGCTAATATGCACTGGACTTTAGACAAACTTTTAGTCACTAGTATCATTATTTTAAGCCTTTGTACCTTCCATTCCTGTGGGAGTGATGATGAGGCTAACTGTACATTTGATGCTAACTTGATCAGTCCTGAAAGCGATAAAAGTTTTGCCTCCGGTGATGATATTCCACTAAATGTACAATTTACTGCTTGCACTCCTATTCAATCCTATTTTGTAAGGGTAAGAAATAGAACCACGAATCAGCTTGTTTTTGTTCAAAGTGAATTTTCCAATTCTGATTTTATAAACCTTGAAATCAGTACCAATCTAGAAGTAAGCGAAATCACTCCGATGGATATAGAGATTAGGGCAGAAGATGCAAATGGAAATCAAATAGAAGAAACAATTGGTTCCTTTGAATTGACCCCTCCTGGAGGCAATGTCATTTCATTGAGGTTCAACTTGATGTATGAGGGAGAAACGCTTTTATTAAACCGTGAATACGATTATCTAACTGGTCAGCGCTTTGAATTCTCGCGTTTTGATATGTATATGACTGACTTAACTGTAAGCGGCACAGATGGTAGTCAATATCTTATAAGAAATCTTGACTATCTAAAAATGACTGACACTTATGCCAATGCTGCAAGTGCTTCTGAAGGATACATATATAAAGTGGCTGGATTGGATGCAGGTTCCTTTAGTGGAATTACTTTCAATATAGGATTACCTCCAGAATTAAATGCTACTACTCCAAGTATGTATCCAGTAAGCCACCCTTTGGGAGCTGCTGGAGATTATTGGGATGGAGAAGGATGGAATTCTTATATATTCGCCAGTATTGAAGGTAGAATCAATATCGATGATACGAACCCAGATTTGGAAAAAGGTATTGCCCTTCATTTAGGGAGTGATAATGCTTTTCAAAGCGTTGAGATTGACAGCCCTTTTTCATTTGGAGCAGCAGAAGGTGAAGAACAAATAATCGACTTAAATATTGACTTAATGGATTTGTTTATTGCTGAAAATGGAGAACTATATGATCTAGTAGCAGTTCCTTCAACACATTCACTTGTTCAAATACCACAAGTCATCGAACTCTCAAATAATTTAAAAAATTCAATAAATAAGTAAAGTATGAAAAACAATTTTTATCTCTTGATAACATTTTTGAGTATAGGGCTCATAATTTTTAGTTGTAATGAAGACGATACCCCTGCAACTCCTATGGTTACGCCACAAGTAGATTTGCAACTGCGTGTAGGCAGTGAGACACTTACGATGGGAAATACTTATGACATAAATGGTACTGCACTCCAGGTTAATATCGCGCAATTTTACATGGGTGACATTGAGCTTACTGGGCCAGAAACGTCTAATCCAGATGACTACTTTATCGTTGGTACGGGTCAGAATAGTTTTACGCTGCCAGAGGTAGAGGTTGGGACTTATGACTTTTCTTTTGGTGTAGGTGTCAATGCTGAAATCAATGCACTACCAGAAGATGATTTCACTTCTAGACCTGCTAGTGATCCATTGGGAGTACAGAACCCTTCTATGCACTGGTCATGGAATTTAGGATACAGATTCATGAGAATAGATGGTTTGGTGGATACAAATGGGGATGGTGTTCCAGATCAAGCGGTTGAATATCATTTAGGAAGTGATCCATTCTATGCAGTTTTAAATTCGCCAAGTCAAATTGAATTTACAGAAGAAAATAGTACCATAACTATAAGATTTGATTTGGGTGCATTGTTAAGTGGAGCCGACCTATCTACTGGTGAGGTTACTCACGTAGGTGATAATAGACCTTTAGCAGATTTAATGCTAGCAAATTATCCTCAGGCATTTAGCATAATTTTTTAGACCTTATAGTTCTAATTCTGCATAATAAATGAAAAACGTCATCTGTTTTTTTTTCGCACTAGTCTTATTCGGTTGCCAAAAAACAGATGACGTTTCTTTTTTTATACCTACCCCATCCCACTTCCCTTCCATAAATCATCCAGAGAATAATACTCCCAGTAAGGCCAGGTTAGCACTTGGAAAGAAGTTGTTTTTTGATACTCAGTTGTCTTTAGACTCTACTATATCTTGTGCCTCTTGTCACATTCCCGAGTATGCCTTCAGCGATACCATTCCATTAAGCAAGGGTGTGCAAGGTGCATTGGGAAAAAGAAACGCACCTAGCATTTTGAATACTGCATACGTACCAAGCCTAAACAAGGATGGTGGAGTACCTAGATTGGATTTATTTGCACTTGTACCTATAGAGGATCATGCAGAGATGAATATCAATCCTCGAGCATTGGCTGACAGAATAGCCACAAATAAGGAACTTAATCAGGAAGCACAGCTAGCTTATGGGCGACCAATAGACCTTTCTGTATTGACGCGGTCACTAGGATTGTATGTGCGTTCATTACTTTCTGGAGACAGTAAATACGATGCTTATTTAATTGACAGCACTCCACTCGATGAATCTGAAGAAAGAGGAAGAATACTTTTTCATTCTGACAAGACTAATTGTAGCAGCTGTCATGAAGGTGTCTTACTTACTAACAACAAATTTGAAAACAATGGTTCTAAATCGGTGTACTCTGATCAGGGCAGAAAATTGATTACCTCTTTAGAAACCGATAGAGCCAAATTTAGAGTAGCCAGTCTAAGAAATGTAGCTATTACAGGCCCGTACATGCATGATGGAAGCTTTAACAGTTTAAAAGACATAATTGAGAATTATAACCAAGGAGGGCATGATCACCCCAACAAAAACCCATTAATCAAACCTTTGTACTTAGATGAACAAGAAAAAGCAGATTTGCTTGCCTTCCTCCATACTCTCAGCGATAAAAAGTTCGTATATAATTAGAGCACTGTTATCTAATGTTTTACCTTTGAACATAACTAACAATCAAACATGTCAATAAAGGTCAATAGTGAAATTGGGGCTCTCAAAAAAGTAATTGTACATCGCCCAGATGCAGGCATCGCTAGAATATCTCCTAAAAGAGCAGAAGAGTTCCTTTTTGATGATATCGTGTTTCTACCAGAGATGCAAAAAGAGCATGATGTCTTTACAGATATTCTATCGCTCTTCATAGGCAAAGAAAATGTACACGAAACCGTTGACCTACTAGTAGAAGCCTTAAAAGGTGATAGCAGCGAAAAAGAAGAACTTATTGAAGCTATTGTTGAGTTTGAAGATTTGCCTAGTAAATATGGAGAACTGCTTTCTGGTCTAGACAATGAAACCCTAGCGCAAGTTTTGATTGAAGGTTATTACGAAAAAGAAGATATCATTCTTTTTGACCCTATTCCCAATTTCATTTTCACTAGAGATATAGCAGTATTCGTCAAGGACTATGTTATAATCACTAAAGCTGCGAGGGAAGCTAGACAAAGAGAAAATTGGTTGACTCGGTTTATCATTTATGCTCATCCTCTATTTTCTGACTATCAAAAAAACAATAAAATAATCAATCTAAATCATGTCGACCACTTTCCTCCATCTAGAAAAGGAGAGAACGTAACTGTAGAGGGTGGAGATGTAATGATGATTCAAGGCAATTATCTTTTGATAGGCCGCAGTGAAAGAACCACCCCTCATGCAGTTCATAGCATCAGAGATTTTGTATTTAGACATGATATCTTAGACCATGTCGTTCAGGTCAACATACCATCTGATCGCTTTTGCATGCATATAGATACATTATTCACTCGCATACATCACGAACATGTAGTTGGGTATAAGCCGATCGTGATGGACGGCCACAATTCATCTGTTATTGTTCATTGTAAATCTGGAGAGCCTAGACATTACAATTCCATTAAGGAATTTTTCTGCAAAGAGATTAGTACAGACATAAAATTTATTATGGCTGGTGATGGAGTCAGTCCCTATCAGGAAAGAGAACAGTGGACAGATGGTTGCAATCTAGTTAGCCTAAAGCCAGGCGTTGCACTTACTTATGATAGAAACCCACATACAGAAAGCGCTTTTCAGCAAGCCGGATACCAAATGATTCATGCAGATGCATTCTTAAAATCTGTAAAAGCTGGAGAAATAGATATTGAAAAAGTAGAAAATACAATTATTACACTTCCTTCCAATGAATTATCTCGAGCAAGGGGTGGATCGCATTGT
>CAYWOZ010000204.1:2966-6143 GCA_964458675.1 uncultured Saprospiraceae bacterium | reverse complement strand
CTATCCGCCAGGCCTAAAGTTATTTTGTGATCTTGCTCATTGTCTGAACTAGTAAATCGAATGCAAAACACTCAAATAAGATATCTGACAAGAAAAGTTGTCATGGGTAGAATTCGTAAGATTAAAGGATTGCTAAACACAAAAAAACCTAATTCTGACTTTGTCAGAATTAGGTTTTTTTGTCTGTCGTTCCTCGATTTATATAAACACACAAACCAAAATTTTTCCTTCTTTGCTTATACGGACGTGACGCTTCGCGTCCTCAATGTTGCATGGACACGAAGCCTCGCTCACTACTAATGCGCCTCCAACCAATTATCCCCCTGCCCTACTTCCACCAATAGCGGCACCTTCAAACCAGGAATAGCCTTACTCATCTCTTCCTTTATAATCGGAATGATGATATCTAGCTCATCCTTATGCGCATCAAATACCAATTCATCATGCACTTGCAAAATCATTTTAGATTTAAATTTACGCTCCATGAAGATTTTGTGAATATTGACCATCGCTAATTTTATAAGATCGGCAGCAGTACCTTGGATAGGACTATTAACTGCGTTGCGTTCCGCAGCAGAACGAATGATGCCGTTGCGAGAATTGATATCACGTAAGTATCTGCGACGCCCCTTAAGCGTAGTGACGAAACCATCCTTACGAGCGGTCTCTACGATGTTAGTCATATACCTACTCAAGCCCTGATATTCTTTAAAGTACTCTTTAATAATCTCGCTTGCTTCAGATCTTTTGATACCCAACTGTCGAGATAGATTGGTGGCACCTGCGCCATAAGTAATACTAAAATTAACTGTCTTGGCACGATACCTTTGTTCCTTATTGACCTCTTCGAATGGCACATCGAACACCTTAGACGCCGTGGCAGTATGTATATCTTGCCCCTTGATAAAAGCCTCTTGCATCGCCTCATCTTTGCTAATCTCCGCGATGAGGCGCAGCTCCACTTGGGAATAATCTGCCGCCAATAAAACAAAATCCTTATCTCGCGGCACGAAGGCCTCCCGGATCTTCGCTCCTTCTGGAGTGCGGATTGGGATGTTTTGAAGATTTGGATTATTACTACTCAGGCGACCAGTCGCTGCGAGTGCTTGATTGAAAGAACTATGCAATCGACCTGTGCGCGGATTCACCAATTTAGGAAGCGCATCTACATAGGTAGACTTGAGCTTAGTCATTCCACGATACTTGAGAATCTTTGCGATGACCTCATGTTTTGGAGCCAGCTCTGACAATTTTTCTTCACTCGTCGAGTACACACCCGTCGCCGTTTTCTTCCAGCGATAAGGAATCTCCAAACGATCGAACAAGACTTCTCCTACTTGCTTTGGCGAAGAAATATTAAATTCTATATCCGCCATTTTATAGATCTCTGCTTTGAGGTCAGCTACCGTTTTTTCCAACTCTACGCTATATTCTGCGAGGTAGTCTTCGTCTAGATTCACCCCATTGTATTCTAGCTGCACGAGCGCATGTATCATAGGCTCTTCCATTTCATCATAGAGCGACTGCAAGCCATCCTTCTCTAGCATAGGAAAAAGCTTCTCATACAACTGGTAAGTCACGTCGGCATCTTCCGCAGCGTAGTCCGCTACTTTTGACACTTCTATATCTCGCATCGTCAGTTGATTCTTACCTTTCTTACCGATTAGTTTTTCAATGCTGACCGGTTGATACCCCAGTATCGTTTCACTGAGGTAATTCATATTGTGACGCAACTCTGGTTCGAGCAGATAATGCGCTATCATCGTATCCAAGTATTTCCCTTTCACAGCTATACCATACCACTTGAGCATAATGGCATCATACTTTATATTCTGCGCGACCTTGCTGATTTTTTCATTTTCAAACACAGCACGAAATTCTTCAAGTATTTTTTTGACCTCCACTTCGTTTTCCGAAAAAGGAATATAATACCCTTCGTGTGCATTGACTGCAAATGACATTCCTACCAGTTCCGCCTCATTAGGGTCTATACCAGTCGTCTCTGTATCAAAGGCAAATACATCTACTGCTGCCAACTTCTTGATCAAGTCTGCACGCTTCGCCGGCGTATCCACTAAATGATAATTGTGGTCTACGTTATCGATATTTTTGTCCGCGACGGAGTGTGCCACTGGGCCTGAATTTTTAGACTTAGACACTCCAGTTGTGGATTTCGCTGGAGCCGTAGTCGCTCCTCCAAACAATGAACCCTGCACTGGTCCTCTAGCAGCTGCTGCAGGTGCATCTGTAGCAGGTGTATTATCCGCACCCAATATTTGATTGGCCAAGGTTCTAAATTCCAATTCCTTAAAGATCATGCCGAGCGCTTCCCTATTCGGTGGATCTATTATAAACTTAGATGCGTCAAACTCGATAGGAACGTTGACATCTATAGTCGCCAATTTCTTAGATAGCCTTCCCTGCTCCGCAAAGGTTTCTACCTTCTCTTTTTGCTTCCCCTTGAGTTTATCTGTATTCGCGAGTATGCCTTCCATGGAGCCATAGAGCTTTAATAGTTTCGAAGCTGTCTTAGGACCTATCCCTGGTATACCTGGTATATTATCAGACGCATCTCCTTGCAGTCCCAACACATCTATCACCTGCTCCACCCTATCGATATCCCACTTTTCACAAATGTCCTTAATACCCCAGATGTCTACTCCATTACCTTGGCGCGAAGGTTTATACATGTATATATTTTCGCTGACCAGCTGCCCATAATCCTTATCCGGTGTCACCATATATACTGTGAAGCCTTCCTTTTCTGCCTGCTTAGCGATTGTCCCTATCACATCATCCGCCTCGTACCCCTGCATCTCTATGATCGGTATATTGAAGCCCCTGATGATATCCTTTATATACGGAAGCGCTTGAGTGATATCCTCTGGCTGCGCCTCTCGATTCGCCTTATACTCCACGTACATCTCATGTCTGAAAGTTGGCCCCGAAAGATCAAAAGACACCGCGATATGAGTAGGTTTCTCATTGCGCATCATATCCCACAGCGTCCGCGTAAACCCCGTCACCGCAGAAGTATTCATTCCTTTTGAATTGATTAAAGGTCGCGTAATAAATGCATAATGCGCCCTATATACCAGTGCGTGTCCATCCAGTAAAAACAATTTCTTCTCAGCCATATCCATGAATTTTATAGACACACAAGGTAGGCTTTTCGAC
>CAYWOZ010000204.1:0-2866 GCA_964458675.1 uncultured Saprospiraceae bacterium | reverse complement strand
TTTCTTCTCAGCCATATCCATGAATTTTATAGACACACAAGGTAGGCTTTTCGACGCGCTTTATGATATTGTGTTCGCTTATTTATATTGAACCCAATTAGAATTGTTTAAGGATACTTTGGGGCCTACCACTGAGTAGTTTTCATAATCGCCATAAAAGCGAATTTGAAAAACTACTCAGTGGTCGCTATGTTCCGCAGCTCCCTATTCGGTCGGCCTCGAGAGGCGGATTGCCGAAAAGGCAACCCCTACTGCACAGCGCTAGTCCGAAATACAGTATTGAGAATTGAGCAAGAGCAACAGAGAAATCAGTTGCAGGGGCGCATCGCTTTGCGCCCGAAATCAAAAGCAAAAGAGAACTCAACGTAAGGGCGAATTGCATTCGCCCATAAAAATGGAAAACCCTATTTAGAAAAAAACAAACAAGTACAAAGTCATATCGACCAAAAACTTGAGAGAACAAGATCAAAAAAAAATAATAGGCATAATTGAGGGGCACTAACGCAATTAGCTAGTGCCTGAAACCTAATTTTACTTCCTAAATAATTTTTTTCCTAGCTTTTAATTGATATTCCTTTGGAGATTGATTTTCTATTCGTTTAAACATCCTCACAAAATAGGATAGACTGTTAAATCCACATTCTTGATAGATATTCTTAATCTTCATTTTAGGATCTTGCAATAAAGATTTAGCCAATTTGATTCTCTCTATATTAATAAATTCGATAGGCGAAATACCCAATTCGTTTTTAAAAACACGATGAAAATTAGACTCACTCATATAAGCTTTATTACTAAGTTCTTTGATAGTTAGATTGGCATTCAAATTATCCCTAATGAAGGATATGATATAGGCAAGGCGATGTGAAGAGCTCAATTGTATGGTTTTTTCAGAGTATATTTTTTTTGTTTCCGATTGTAAAATTCTGATTATTAATTCTCTTAACATGAAATCCGTAAAAACATCTTTTGAGTCATGATCTTCAGTAAACAAAAAAAACAATCGCTGAATGATATATTCAATAGCGTCACTATTCGTAAAATGATATGTTGTGTCTATAAATTTCCACACATCATCTAGCCTCGCCCGAGTCTCGTTTAAGAAATCTATTGTTTCTTTAATCTTCTCCTCAGCAATAGTCAATGCAAGACACCGAGTCGGATTCTCCATAGAAGCTTCAGGAAAATCAATCTGCATTGTTTCATTGCTTGGCAATATCAAGGATTCTCTAGGTACAAATTCGAAAGATGGAGAGTTTTCTAGATGCATAATTTTTCTACCTTGTAGCATACTGCCAAATACAGGTAAGTCAAATTGGAGAAAATGCTTCTCTGTTCTCTGATGTGTTTCAAAAACATGCATCTCTGCATTTTTTAGGGAGTAGGTAGTCTTATTTTCTACTAAGGTTTGTAAGCGTTTAGTATTTAGCCTCGATTTTATTGATGTCATCCAGAATTAGTTAGTTTTTAGTCGCATAGCTTGCATTAATATTAGTCAAAATAATAGGGTATTCCATGTTTTTAAGTATTAAAACCATCCATTTAAGCCATTAATGATAGAATTGTTCACATTCTTAATAGGATTCGACAAATAAATGTGACAGAATAAAATTAGTTTTACTTAGTATGATTTTGCGCAAATTCTCTTTGCCTATTTGATTTTATTTTAAAAAAAATTATTATCAACAAAATAAAAAGAGATTACTATATCAAGTCTGTGTAACCTCAAAAGACTTGTATTTCAGAGTGAAAGATGCGGCGAATTATTTTGCTGCATTTTTTTTTGCTTCCTTTTCTTCTTTCTACCCATTGTTTAACGTCAATCAGCATATCGCAAAAAAGAAAGGGGGAAATAAAATCGCATAAAGAAATCAGTGACAATTCTCTAAACATCTCTGAACAAGAGAAATTTATCGAGCAAGGTGTACACATAGGGCTACAGAATATAGATAATCTCCTACACCCCGACCCAAATTCTGCCAATATTTATTAGAAAACTGAAACTGAGATTAATAAAGCCGATGTAGTCAACTTGCAAGAGCAATAGGTTCTTTCTATTCTCAATTCTACATTTGGAGTCGATTTGAAATACTTCCTAGCAGCTGCACACATTCTTTAATTTCATCATCTTCATGGAATTCAAAATGAAAAACTGCTTGCTTTACAGCTTTAATCTTCTTTAAATTTCTGAAACCTGAATTATCCAAAATATACCCCAAACTTATTCTTTACTATATCGTATTTTACAATTAACAAATGAAACAATATGTTTTCATTGATACGAGCGCCACGCTTAGAGTCAAAACGAAATGCCGCATAAACATAAAAACAATATAATATCGATTTAGAGCTATACTGTAATCTAAGCACTTGTTCCATTGTGTTTTGCCCAGCTATTTACATTAGGGTACCTCTATTAACCTCTGAAAGAATGTAAATTTCATTTAGCGCGCGACCTACGAGACGCGCAGAGGCCCGCCTGGATGACCAGTCGGACAGGGAATTTAGCCTTAGCTTAGCGACTAATAAGCAAGGGCGTATTTCGCGATGATAAATGGAATAAAAAACTTACAATTTTTGATTACTTTTTGAATGGGCTTAATAGAGGTGCCCATTATATACCAATAAGTTAAAAAGTCGTCAATTTTGATGATGCCTCTATGAAATAGTATCTTTTTCTCAACGCTTCGTTATGTTATTGTCTTTTTTATTAGACACCTATTTCTTTTAACATCTAAAAAATAAAAATATGAAATGTTTAAATTTCGGAGGGATTACTATGCTTGTTTTATTCCTTGCTTTAGCCGCATATAGTTGTACTTCTATAGATGATACAGTTTTAGCAGATCAAATTAATATTGATGAT
>CAYWOZ010000203.1:0-6209 GCA_964458675.1 uncultured Saprospiraceae bacterium | reverse complement strand
CTGTGCAGTAGTGCCGATTTTTCATCGGCAGACTCAGCCGTTTTTCAGGCGGAGGCCGAGCAGACCTGCGAGCTACGGAACATAGCGACGGCGAGAGCCGATGGCCCCTAAGTATTGTTTTTCAAATCATTATTCTGCATGCCTCAGCAAGAATGCTTCGGTTCCCTCCTTATTTTGATCCACTGGATCAAAATTGCTACGCATCATTCAGTCACATAGCGACCCTATGCTTTTCGCCCTTCGCGAAAGTATAGGGATGGCCCCTAAACAGTCCAAATCTTGTAACTATTCTCAATATCCCTAGTATCCTAACATAAAGCATGTTGCATATAAGGCAAAACACCATATATATGTCGGGTTTGAGGGGTATATACAGACATATATATCACGAATATTTTAAATCCTTAAGTGTCTTGATTAATCGCGAATAAAAGGGGAACTTTGTGCTTTTTTTGATACAGGACGCTTTATAAAAGCTTCAATACAATATTATGCAAGACGTAAGAAATATCGCCATCATCGCTCACGTAGACCACGGCAAAACGACATTGACTGATAAGATGCTTCACGCGGGTGAACTTTTTAGCGATCACGAAAGACCTGGTGAATTGATCATGGATAGCAATGACCTGGAGAAGGAGAGAGGGATTACCATCACGAGTAAGAACTGCTCTATTCACTATGGCGATGTCAAAATCAATATTATAGATACGCCTGGTCACAGTGATTTTGGCGGTGAAGTAGAGCGTGTGTTGAATATGGCTGACGGTGTACTACTATTAGTAGATGCATTTGAAGGACCGATGCCACAAACTAGATTTGTATTACAGAAGGCGATCGAATTGGGATTGAAGCCAGTCGTGGTGGTTAATAAAGTAGATAAAGAAAACTGTAGACCAGAAGAAGTCTACGAAGCGGTTTTTGATTTGATGTTTAGTTTGGATGCAACTGAGGAACAGTTAGACTTTCCTGTGATCTATGGTTCTGCAAAGAACGGATGGATGAATTATGAGCATGATAAGCCGACGGATAATATACTTCCACTATTGGATACTATTGTGAAGCATATTCCTGCTCCAAAGATTGAAGAAGGAAATACGCAAATGTTGATTACTTCTTTGGACTTTTCAAAGTACACTGGGCGTATCGCTATTGGAAGGTTGCAGCGCGGTGAAATAAAGAAGGGGCAGTTTGTAACCTTGATGGATAAGGAGGGCGTGAATAAAAAGCACCAAGTAAAAAGTTTGTTTGTATTTGATGGATTGGGCAAGAAAGAGGTGACAGAAGTACATGCTGGAGAAATACTTGGAGTGTCTGGTGTCGAAGGTTTTGATATTGGAGATACTATCGCGCATGAAGAAAATCCAGAAGCATTGGTGTCTATCGATATCGATGAGCCTACGATGAGTATGCAGTTTGTGATTAACGATTCTCCATTTTTTGGACAAGATGGAAAGTATGTAACTTCTAGACATATCAAGGATAGACTAGAAGCGGAGACAGAGAAGAACTTGGCGATGAGAGTAGAGCCAACGGCTACTGCAGATGCTTTTAAAGTATTTGGTAGAGGTGTACTTCACTTGTCAGTATTGGTAGAGACGATGCGTCGTGAAGGGTATGAGTTGCAGATATCTCAGCCTCAAGTAATCATAAAAGAAATAGACGGCCGCAAGCATGAACCGATAGAAGAGTTGACGCTTGATCTTCCAGAGATATATTCTGGGAAGGCAATAGAGATGATCACAAAGCGTAAAGGGATGATGATGTCTATGGAGCCTAAAGGGGACCGAATGCTATGTGTATTTGAGATTCCATCGCGTGGTATCATCGGCTTGAGAAACTTTATGTTGACGGCTACAGCAGGGGAGGCGATAATGAATCATAGATTCAAAGAATTCCAACCTTGGAAAGGGGATATCCCAGGCAGACAGAACGGATCATTGATTAGTATGGAAACAGGAAAGTCTATTCCGTTCTCTATGTTTAATCTACAGGAGAGAGGTAAGTTTTTTGTGCCTGCCAATCAAGAAATATACCAAGGTCAAATAGTAGGCGAGCATATCCGCCCTGGTGATTTGGTGATCAATCTGACTAAGACTAAGAAGTTAACGAATATGAGATCTTCTGGTGCAGATGATAAAGTAAAGTTGACTCCACCAGTACTGTTTACTTTAGAAGAGGCATTGGAGTACATCCAAGCGGATGAGTATGTAGAGGTGACGCCAAATAATATGCGTCTAAGAAAAATTCACCTACAAGAGAAAGATCGTAAAAGAGCTAAGAACGCCATTACTGTTAAGGCATAAATAAAGTAGAATGGTACATCCTACGATCGATATATTGGGGGTGACCTTGTCGGAGCCGGTGACGGTATTGACAGATACTATTCTTGCTGTATTTTGTTTTTATTTTTATTGGAAGATATCTAAGATGCCTTCTCTCGCTCGAGGGAAGGCATTTTTTGCACAGTTCTTTTTATGGATGTCGCTGTGTACATTGCTAGGCGGATTTATGGGACATGGCTTTTATCCTCAGCTAGGTGACTTTGGAAAGATTCCTGCGAAAATACTCACTCCGTTTTCTATGTTTTGGTTGCAGTTGGGTGTGATAGAACTGCTAAGAGGTAAGGTAAAACCAATCCTTATAAAAGCCTTACAGTGGATCTCTATTTTGATGCTTCCATTGTTCATCGGACTGGCATTTTATTATAATCATTTTAGTTATGCGATATTTCATAATATGTTTGCGGCCCTTATGATTATTCCCATTTTGATTTTTTGTCTAGTAGTATACAAAATAAAGGGAACGGATTGGGTGCTATATACGTTATTAATATCGAGCGTTATTCCCTATTTCCAAATTAATAGAATCGGTGTAAACAAGTGGTTCACCTACCATGACGTTTGTCACGTCATTATGCTACTTAGTTTCGTCGTTCTGTATAAGGGTGCAACTAAACTGTATAAAAATATTGAATACTGATACGAACTATATCGCCGATTCCATTGAACGTTCTGACCAACGTTGGAGTGCTATTACACACGGAATTGGTTTTGGTGTTTTACTAATCGTTTTTCTTCCCTACATTTACTACTGTTCTAATTTTACCGACTGGCTTGGCTTAGCTGGCATCTCCATATTTTTATTTACAGTGATGGCGACATACGGCAGTTCTGCTTTGTATCATTATAAATATTTTACACCGGATCGTACTTTTTACCAGCGACAAGACCATATCAGTATTTTCTTTATGATCGCAGGCAGCAATACACCCTTTATCCTGATGTATATGGATGGCTTTATGCAAATTGCCTTCATGGTATTGTTTTGGGGATTGGTGGCCATAGGGACCTACTATAAGCTTTATTACCTCAATAAATACCCTTGGTTCTCTTTGTGTTTTTATCTTTTGATAGGTTGGTTAGGATTGGCTACTGCTTCGCAAGTCTATACTTTTATTCCGACAGATTCTATGATGTACATCATCGGTGGTGGTATTGCCTATACTATCGGTACTTATTATTACAACAAGGATGAGCTGAATTACAATCACACCATCTGGCATCTTTTTGTGATGGCGGGTACCGCGCTGCATTTGGTGGGGGTGGTGACGATGATTTGAAAAAGGTGCGAGGTGCAGGGATTAGGTACTAGCAGTCAATTCTCAATTTTAATTTTTCTTTCTTTTCTCGGTTTTGGGCACAAGGCGTTGCGTTCCTAAGTTTTGTTTTTTTCTTGTTTTTAATTTTGGGCGCAAAGCATTGCGCCCCTACGTTATATTTTTTGCTCAACACTCAAACTCCATACTCTTGCTGATTTGGGGCCATCACGACCCTACGGGCGTGACCAGACTCTTGCGGGGTGCCCGTGCTACGCACTCTCGATGAAAAATCGAGACCCTATCGATCCCTTGTCTCTACGCGCTCTGCTTGTCGAGCTTCACACCTTCGGTGCTGCGCGATAGTTATCAATTCTTACTACTTTTTCTAAAGCTAATCCACAAAAGTGTTAAATTTTTCAATATCATGCAGCGTTTTTAAAACTAAAGTACTTTATGGTATAGAAAGATAAGAGTCGTTCTTATTTTCACTTCAGTTAACCATTCTAAACAACAAAAATGAGAAAGACTATTCTATTATTTCTGACAACACTTTTTCTAAGTACGTTATTCCATTTAAATGTATTCGGATTTAATAACCACTATGCTATAATTCCTGATTATAGTACACAAGTCGATACTTGCGGCGGAAATTTTATTTCTCTTAGTATAAATAATATCACTTGTAATGATGACGGGACTTACAATATGGTAAGCTTTATTCATACTAGTGATACGGCCTCATTGATTGATGTATATATTAATGATACACTCGAAGGGCAATTTTCATTACAAGAATTTTACACATTTGAAAACATACCCCAAAGACCAGATTTTGAGAAAGATGTTTTGACAATATGTATTATCGACTATCCTGATTGTTGCAGTACCCTTTATTACGAGCAACCTAACTGTGTGAACAATACCTGCGAAATTGATGAAGTAGAAATAGAATATGAATGTGTTGGAGACTCCCTGTATTATGCATTCATATCCATATCCGCAAATAATTCAAGTGGCTTGTTTGACGTGAGTAGTAGATATTTTGATTTTCTTGGTACTTTTGATATAGAAAAACAACCATTCGAAATCGGCCCTTTGCGTTCCGAAGTATTATTTGATTTAAAGATACGTGATTCGCAACTTGGATGTGAATTGGACACAACACTTGTATTTAACGATTGCATTCTAAATCCTTGTGATTTAGAATTTATAAACACAGATACGATTATTTGTAATGCTGATGGTTCATACAATGTTACATTTGCTTATGGCGCCATTGATATGGCAGGTGAACTTATAGAGGTTTTTGTAAACGGAGATTTTATTCGCGAATTTATTAATGAAGGCACTGTATCTCTAGAAAATATAGAATCTTTAGATGGAAATGATTTTGACCATGTCGAGATTTGCATCTCAAACATTAATTGCTGTTTAGAAGTAGAGTATCCTCAACCAAATTGTGTTGTTGACCCTTCACTTTGTGAAATAGATGTCGTAGCCGTTGATTCTACTTTTTGCAACGGAGACGGTACTTTTGGTTTGCGTGCTAGATATAATCTAGAGCATCAAAATAGTGATTTAGTGGATGTATATATAAATGACGCTTTCTTTGATTCTTTTTTAATTAACTATTCGCAAAGTGTATGGGTGGATGATATTCCTTTCGTTGATTCGATAGAAAGTAACATTACTATTTGTGTACAGGGTAATCCAGATTGTTGTAGCAGCTTAGATTTTATGGAGCCAGATTGTGATCAAGTGATTGAACCTACTTGCCTGGTTGAAAATGTGAATGTATTTAATACACAATGTACTGGTGACAATCAATATTCCATGTCAATTGATTTTGATCTAATAGGGAACTTGAATGCTCCAATTACCGTCTATCTCAATGGAGCTCCAAAGGATAATATTTCTGTGGATAATTTGCCATTGGAATTGAATGATTTGATACCTAATGATTCAGTAGATGTAGAAATTATTACCATTTGTTTAGATGAGCTAGAAGATGAATGTTGTTTTGGATTTACCTTCGATAGACCTGCATGTTTGACTAGTAGTATAGATGAGAGCTTTGCAGATGGAATCGTTCTTAGCCCTAATCCAACTACGGATATCGTCAACATCAATCATATTCCTGATGATATAATTGGCTTGAATATTCTAGATAATTTAGGCCGGTCTTTTTTACAGGTTAAAGCAAGTAGCGAAATGCAGTTTGATATATCAAACTATGTTGAAGGTTTATATATTATTCAGTTTTTTACATCGGATAATAGGGTAGTTCATAAGAAATTTGTGAAGAGTAGATAAAGATAGGAAATGCTGATTATACATAATTAATCAATCAGTATTTAGGGTTTTTTAATGATTCTATACAACAAGCTAACCGCAATAAAACTAAACATATAGACGAGGATATTTAGAAAGTTACCCAAGATACAAATGCTCCCAATTGGATTCATTCTTGCGGTTCCACACCAGCCAAAATCCGCCGCAGAGAAGTATATGTTAAAAACAGAAAGAGAGCTGCCAGTTAGTAAAAATAAGATGATAAAGAACCACATTATCTTAGTAGAAGCTTCGTATGTATTTGACTTCACTCCAT
>CAYWOZ010000202.1:0-6216 GCA_964458675.1 uncultured Saprospiraceae bacterium | reverse complement strand
ATGTTCTCTACCGTTATATCTTTGTCGGAAAGCAAGGTAGCACACAATATTTGTAGTGCTTCATTCTTTGCCCCTTGAGGTTGCAAGTCTCCTTTCAACCTATTGCCTCCTATAACTTCGAATGTATCTGCGCTCATAAGTATACCATTTATGTTTTATGGTAAATATAAGCTTAGAAAAGACACTCAATCCATTTCAGCCAATAATTATGTAATTTTTTTCTTCCTCAAATCAATCTTAGAACAAGATTTCACAATCATTATAGCAACTAATGACAAATTACTCTCTTGCGAATTTGTCCTTCTTTTGTATTTATGACGAGAATGAAAAGGCCTTTTTGATCAATCTGAAAATTTGTACCAAACTCTTTCATAGTTTTTATTCGTTGACCATTTATATCATATATCTCTAGAGATGTGAAAGATGATATCCCTTCTAT
Source organism: uncultured Saprospiraceae bacterium (assembly GCA_964458675.1). GTDB lineage: Bacteria > Bacteroidota > Bacteroidia > Chitinophagales > Saprospiraceae > JALZVN01. Next base: position 5,777 of record CAYWOZ010000202.1, on the reverse strand, counting down.
AGAAAACGAACCATTATTGGGATTGGGATATAGCTGAAAATCATCCTGTAATACTTCATTGGAGTTGACTAGAAAACTACCAGATGTACTATTAGGAATAATTATATAATATGGAGAGACCAATACACTATCCGCACGGAAAAAGTTCAAAAAACCAGGCTGATCTAAAATAACTGAGTTGGAATTTTGCAAACTCACAAATGGATGATTGACTCGTTCAGAGCACCATTCCTGTCCAAACTCAAAGTCACGTTTTATAAAGTCAAATGGCTTTTCAGACAATACTGCATCTTGATGACATTCATCTTGTAATAGACTTTTATCCCAACTTAATCTTATAGGATATTCTGATTCAACGGGAATAAAAAACTTTATGTATCTACCTTTATCTCGATCTGAGCATTCATTAAAGGGTAAAAAGAGAGATTTTATTTCCCAGTAGTAATTCAATATGTCATCACTTACATTAGTATCAAACGAAACACTACCAGAGACATGATCACATTCCCAACAGCAATATTCAAAATCTGAATTTGGGCAATTATCTCTGAAATCGAAGAACCTTACATCTAATTCACTAATAGCTTGATTTTGAATATCAATTTCACCAAGTGCTACATCTAACTCTTCCCTACTGAAAGGGTCAGTAGCTCCATCAACGCGATTTATATTTAAAGTATCTAATCTTCCTTGTGCATCTTCAAAATATAAAGAGAAAGAAGTATAGGTTTGGGAAGATAAATTAGCAAAAAAGAGGAAATACAGAATTAGGATTGAAAAGGTTTTCATAGTTTTGAATCAGTGGGTTAATTAATCTAGATTTAATTGCAAACTTCAAATTGAGTAACTGCAGCTATCCGAAGATAAAGTATTTTAATGTAAAAAAAGAATGGTGTTTAAAAGTTGAATTCTTAATGACAATTGGAATAAGTCCGCATTTTTTTGAGTGAGGGGTAGTAAGCAGACCTGACTTTTCGTCGGAGAGTCCAAGCCAGCAGCAGAGCCATGTAGATTAGCTGGCGCAGGACCGAAGTGAACACGGAGTGCTGGATGGCCCGACCCATTTTTTATGCTTCACGACGTAGGAGTGTAGCATAAATAATGGGGCACTCCCAAGAAATATTAATGATGAGTCTTAAAGTGCTCCTGTAGCCTTTTGATATTTTCTTGATTGTTCTCGTTGTTCATTGCATTTATAATATCACGCTTTTCGTTTTCGGTCAAATGAAAAGTCATAGACGCTTCTTCATTCTGCTCAGATGGACGATACTTAAAACGGATAACATCGAACATGTCTGGCCCGAGCAGCCCATATATAAATCCTAGATTGGTGTCGTGATCAAACTCTTGAAGACGCATCATCTTACTAGCGATTCCAAGCGGATCCATTAGATTGCTAATGATACCATTGGACATATCCTCACCAATATCCTCACTGCGATCACGACCTTGTATCAAAACCATCACTACTCCAGACGTATTCTCCTTAATCCAATCTCCAAAGACATGCATAAATCGTACGGCGGACTTGACTCCAAAATTGTCTCTAAATCCAGAATCCATCACCTCTATCACTGGCTTAGTAGGCAGATGAACATTGGGCAATATAAATGGATAGGTCGCATTCATCCGAAGTGCGGTTACAAAATTTAGGTTCTGAGCATTTTGATTTTCAAATAAACTTCCAAAATCTACAGCATCTATCTCTACACTTTCATCCTTGGTCACCCCTATCGGAGACACCATCATATATCTCACAGGCTGAGATGAGATAACCATACGACGACCATCATTGACAATAGAAGGGGTGATAAACATCATTGGTATATCTGCATTTTCCTCCGCTTCACGATAGTCTTCTAAGCGCTTATCCATGACATAATGCGTGTTCTCGTTGAGCTGCTTTTCGAAAATATAGCCTCTATCTTTTCTGTATCGATGGCCTCCTTTCTCGAACTCCATCCAAGGCAAGAATAAGTCATTGCTTACAATCATGAAGGCAATCGAATTCAGCAGGTCTAATGAAATATGATCAACATGATTCTCTGTGTACATGTCATCTACTTTGCCTTTCTTCTCCAGATGATAACACTCTCTAAGGTAAGCTGTACCCATCAAACCTCCTGAAGAGCCAGAGAACAAAACGGTGTGGTCTAGCAATTCTCTGCCGATGGCCTGATCTGCTTTTTGGATAACTTCGACGGCCCAAGTAGCTGCTTTAAGCCCTCCTCCACTTACACAAGTGAGCACCATTTTGGGTTTTTCTTCCGTATGTTTTGCTTTCCAGTTTTCTAAAATCTGAAGAGTATGCGCCTTGTCTTGTTCGATAAGATGTGGCTGGGTCATTTCTCTAAGCCTGTTGGGGCTATAAAGACTTTCTTCTACAGAGTAATCTAGTCCGTAAGCCTTATTATTATAATTAAAATTTTTCAAACTGGTAAGCCAATTGATCCCCAGCAATAATCCAATAAACACAGTTATTTTCCAATCTTGGAACCAATAGGTGATTGCTCCTGAAATGGCCACTAAAATACTCGCTAAAATGAACACACTTGCTCCTGCGGGTAATCGAAACCAAGGGTAATCTATAAATACCCCAAAAAACAATAGTATCAGTAAACTTACCAACTGAATAATCAAAGCATTGGAGTGGTTCTGTCTAAATATACTTTGCAATAAGCGACTATCATAATGGGCAACTGATCGTACAAGTCTTATTTTGTACTTTTCGGTCATGTAAGTTTTTACTGTCCGAGTAGTTTCGTCCATTTTTATCACATTTAGATTAGGCGTTCTCCTACCAGGGGCGACAAACCTCATCAAATTAGGCGGGCGATTTGTTTTTGCCTTTACATAATTGTCTATGTCTTTATTCGTAAATCTCAAATAGGTTTTTACAAGCTTGACAACAATGTAAGCACCAGCTGCGAAACCAACACATTTTAATAAGGTATTGCCCATAGACCAAAACTCAAAAACTATTTGAAAGCGCATGACGCAAACAAAAAATATGAGTAGAAAAAGGCTTGGAACTATGAAGTTATTTAGCGCGTACTTTTGAAAGGGTCTATTGAGCGTAGCCAAAAATGGAAAATAATGAGCTGATAATAAATAGCTAGTCAGATTCCAAGTGATATAAAATCCACCATAGGCCATTCCGACTATAAAGAAGCTAAAGAAATTAACTTTTCCCAAATATTCTGGATCAAGAAAGACGTACTTTAATCCAAAACTAGAGCCTAAAAGTCCGACAATAAAAAGGGTAAGTATCAACCAAATGAATATTAATAATGGATTACTTCTGAGGTGCAGAGTAAGTAATTGAACCGGAAAAGAATAGTATATTTTATTAATCCAGCTCTTCATTGGATAATAATGGTTTTATTACTCTAATGGTGTCAATCTTGGTATCACTAACTAGCTCAATAATATATTTATATCCATTGAGTTCTATTTCATCATTCTTTACAGGGATAGATTCGTTTGTCATCACTAAGTATCCACTCAGTGTAGTGTACTCGCCATCTGGAAAATCTAGATTGTACTTTTCATTGAGATATGTTATTTCTAATCTTCCAGAAAAGAGGTATTCATTATCGGACAGTTGTTTCTCCACATATTCTTCTTGATCATGCTCATCTTCTATTTCTCCAAATATTTCTTCCACGATATCTTCCATGGTCACAATGCCAGCCGTCCCGCCATACTCGTCCACTACACACGCAATGCTTATGTTCTCTTTGATAAACCTATTGAGCAAGTCTCGGATGCGCATCGCCTCTGGCACAAAAGGAATGTCTAGCATGATAGACTTGATATCCTTAGGATGTTTTAGCAATTGCTGGTGATGCACATATCCTAAAATATCATTGATGTCTCCGTCCGAGGTGACTAGGATTCTAGAAAAACTAGTTTTCTGTATTATATCCAAAAGTTCTTCTATGGTATTGGTTATATCTACAGCCTCGATTTCCGTTCTAGGCACCATACAACTTTTTACTCTTTGATCCTCTAAGTGTAGTGCTTTTTCAAATATGTCGGTATTGATTTCATCATCCGATTCTTTAGAGGAGTTTTTGATGAAATGGCCAAGATCCATTTTGGTGATTTCCTGTTGCACATTTTCTGTAGAAACACCAAGGAAGTATTTGAGAAATAAACTTGAAATTCTAGTCATTATCCAAGCGGGAACAAAGAGAATCTTTTGGAGCATTCGCATCGGAATCGCCAAAAAGTAAACCGCCTGATCTGCCCATTGCTTGAACAATGTCTTTGGCAAAAACTCACCAAATATCAAAACGACCAGCGTAGAAATCAGGGTATAAACTGGAAGTTTCCAGATTACTGACTCAATAGGCATTGTACCTTCTAAAAAGATTTCAAAAAGGATGGTAAAAAAAGCGAGGGCAATATTGTTCCCTACTAAGAGGGTACTGATAAATTTATTTGGATAGTCGTAAAAGCCACCCATAATACGACTGCTTAGGGTGTCTCTTTTCTTACTCAATTCTACACGCAATTTACTCGCAGAAATAAAAGCAATTTCCGTCCCTGAAAATAGAGCAGAGAAAAGAAGAAAAACTATAATCAGAAATACCAGCATTCTTTGCTAAAGTAGTGTTTTTATATTTAACCGAGTTTAATTTTCTACCCCCATCTCTCCCTGCGGTCGAGTTATCTTCCATTTTGTAAAACCTTGGTCCGCTTCAAATCCATACCCGTGTATTACATCTTGAGCAGTGGTAATCTTTACCAATCTCTTCGTAAAGACTTTTTGGTCTCGCTCATTCCATATCAATTCTTCGGTATCTAGAATTTCTCCGTTGCCACTTTTCCATACTACGCTATCCTGCATTAGGATTTCTTTATTCTTTTCGAAGCGAGTCGCTTTTTTACAAGTCAATTGACTTTGAACTCTACCAGTAGGTGAATAAAAATCTACTTCTACGCCATCTGGGAAAACCTGCTTTTTGTCTCCTCTTTTGGTGTTGGTAAGCATGGTAGTAGCTTTTACAATCACGTTCACTATAGCGGAATCACTGTAGATCAATTCTACATCACTCGTCGTTTCTACTTCAAAATCTAGCTCTTCTATGGATAAATCATTAGATGGCTCTTCTTCTACACAAGAAATAAACACAATCGTACTGCCGAAAAGTAGAAGTCCTAGCCAAAAATTATAAATCATGGTATATATTGATACGTACATAAGTATAAGAAGATACTATAGTCCCTATAGGTTGTATACAAAGGAAATATTAAGATACATTTTAGCGAAGTAGCGTGATATCTCCTTTAAAAAGAAGACTTACCCCATCGATGAACCCTATATTGGCTTGATAGACAAAAACGCCTTGATTCATTGGTTCGCCTCTAAAAGTTCCGTCCCAACCAGAATTGAAGTCATTGAGTGGAAGATTGACCCCTCGCCACACTTCTTCACCCCAGCGATCAAAAATCGACATTTCATTCACAATGACCGCAGCAGGGCCGGCAAATACCGCAGTGAAATCATTTCTTCCATCTCCATTTGGAGAGAATGCATTCGGTATGAAAACAGGTCTATTATCTGTAACAAAAATGGTAATCTCATCTGTGTCTACACAACCTGCTTCATTGACCACCGAAATAGTGTAAGTCGTTTGTCCTGGAGGGAGTACTGTAGGATTTAGACAATTGTTGCAACTCAATAATGTATCTGGCGTCCAGAAAATATCTACCCCATTCGGATCAGGACTAATTCCTGCAAATATGTTTGTGGAGAATCCTAAGTCTAC
>CAYWOZ010000201.1:0-6290 GCA_964458675.1 uncultured Saprospiraceae bacterium | reverse complement strand
TAGTTTATTGACTTGGTCTTGCAGCTTATCTAAAGGCTCCATGGACAGTTTACGGTTTAGAAACCAGGCCTTGTTTTCTTTTAATAAGTCTTCATTTTCTTTTGCCTTATCAAGTGCGTTTTTCTGATCTGCGGTAGCAGTTGCAATGTCTTTTTCTAAGGCCTGAATGCGTTTTTCAGTAGCTAAAATAATCTTTTCATACTTGGCAATCTCCTGGTCGAATCCTGAAGGAACTTTCTCATGCTCGCCAGCCTTCGGATGATGTACAGCTCCACATAAAGGGCAAGGATCTCCATCCACCAAAGCGGCTCTCGCATCGTTAAGATTAAATCTCTTTTGACTCTTCTCTTTCTCCTTTCGAATACTTTGTAAGCTTTCTTTATCCTCTACTAAGGTTTTTTGCACCTTCACCAAAGCTGGGCCAGATGTCTCTAAACCCTTTGTGATAAAAGCCGTTTTTTCTTGAAGGGTATTAGCTGTTTTTTGCAAAGTGTCATGCAAGGCAGTCTTGTTCAACATTTCATTTTTGAGATCAAGCTCTTCTTTAGTTTTATTAAGCAACTTGATCAATGAATCCGAACTGGTATTGGTATCCAAATCTACCTCTTTAAGGTAGACGCCTAGCTTATTTTTCTCTGATTCAATAATTGCGTGAAACTCTCCACCTCTGCTCTTAACCGCTAAAGCCTTAGCTGAGGAATAGTCTTGATTACCTGCCTCTTGCTTTATATCAGCTACTATCTTACTAGCCTGACCAGAGAGCCCGCTGAGGGTATTATCCATCTTCGAGACACTAGCTTCAAAAGCTTTCATTTTCTCCATGAAGTCTTCCACTGTAACTGTAGACTTGATTAAGTCCCCCATTTTTTGTAGCACTTTTTTAAATGCTTTATCGTTAGATTTTATGCTTGCTTCTAATCTCTTTATATCTTCCTGACATGCAAGTACTTTGACCTGTGCTTCTTGGTGCAAAGTTATATCTGCTACGAATGGGTTTAGTTGCTCATGCAGTGACAATAGAGCAAGCTCTTTTTTTAGATGCTTTCCCTGATCAACGTTTGCAGCAATTTTATTTTTATTTTCCTTTGCTTGTTGTGCAAAATCTTGCACCAGCTCTTTGACTTTTTGGGACTTTTGTAGTACGACTAATTGTTTCTCTAGTGCAGCAGACTTCATTTTTGCTACCTTTGTCTCTTTTTCTATTTCCTCCCGTTCTTCCTTGCTAAGCAAAGTTATCAATTCACTTTTACCCTCGGCCAATTCAATGTCTCGTTCTAAGGCTTTGAATCGTTCATAAACTTTGCGGCCAATGGACCTATAGATTCCAGTACCTGTTATTTTTTCTAAAAGGTTTCCTCTTTCGTTTTTGTCGGCTTTGAGAAACTTAGAAAACTCTCCTTGAGACAGGATGATAGATTTTACAAACTGATCATAGTTTAATCCGATGAGCTCTTCATTTCGAACTGGTACCTCAGACTTCTTAAGGTCCATAGGCTTCCCATTTTTCTTATCCGTCAACTCCATGTGTGGAGAGACCAATTTTCCATTTCTATTTTTGCGGATAGACCAAGTACTTATATACGAGCCTTTACGAGTAGTGTACTCGATAGTCGCGTAAGCATCATCAGCAAATCGTGTCAAGACTGTACCAGTTGACTCAACGATGGTATCTGTAATGGCCTTCGCATTTATCCTTGGGACTCGATTGTAGAGCGCTAAAGTGATTACGTCTAGCAAGGTGGACTTTCCTGAGCCTGTAGGTCCAATGATGGCAAAGATCCCAGCATCCTTTAGAGGCGCTTCTCCAAAAGGGACTTCGACTTCGCCTTTGAGGCTATTGATATTTTTAAATTTGATTCTATCTATTCGCATTGCTCTAGTCGTTTTGTTGTACCTCAATAAGCACCTCTGCAAATAGGTTTTTAAGGGTTTGTTTTTGCTCTTCTTCCATCGCCTCTTCTAAAGACAGTTTAGTCTCGAATATATCTTCCGGCTTCATTTCTTCAATATTGATATTCTCCTCAAAAAAATCCGTTACTTCTTTAGATTTCTCTTCAAACTCGAAGCTATGTTTGAGAATAATAAAATCTTCCCGATCAGCATAGTCGGCGATAAGCGATTCCACATTGGCAATGAGACCATGGTTAAATGTAGCCGCTTTTACATGCAGCTCTATAAAGTCTATCAAGTTGCTGTCTGACTTGAATTCTGCCAAAGCTTCTGCTACTTTATCATAGTTACCCGAGATGCGAATCAATTTTCTCTGTTTAGGGATTGAGACTACTTGGATATCCTTGATCTTGGATTTATTGGTTTCTAAAAGCACTACACTTTTCTCATCTTTTTTCTCAGAAAAACTTAAAGCGATAGGTGAACCAGAATATCTTATGGCCTTATTCTTAGCTACAATTTGCGGCCTATGGATATGCCCAAGTGCCACATAATCAAACACATCGGTAAAGATGTCTGCAGAGATGGAAGACTGGTTGCCGATATCTCTTTCGCTCTCGCTTACGGAAGCACCTTTGGCATATAGGTGCCCCATAGCGATGAGAGGCACTTTGTTTTTATGCACTTTGCAATAATCAGCTAAGACCTGATAATGCTGCTTCATGCCTTCTCTAATCGCTTCTCTCCTATCTTGGTTTTGATTAGGATCAATGCGCCGAAGGTCTTTATCTCTTAGAAAGGGAACCGCTGCGACCACCGCTTCTAATTCTCCCTTTTTATTCTTTACTTCTATAACTTCGTCTAGGATATTTTCTTTGGCTCCTCCGATAACGGTTATCCCCATATAGTCCAGCAACACAGAAGATGCATTAAGTACGGCTATGGAATCATGATTCCCACCTGTAATGATCGTCTTAGTACCGAGCTGAATCAACCGCGTCAATAATCTGAAATAAACTTCTCTATCTTTAGAGGCGGGATTCCCCACATCGAAGATGTCACCTGAAATAAGCAGTAGGTCGATTTTCTCTTTTTTGATGTAAACCAATAGCCAATCCAAGAATAGGTTCATCTCTTCGGACAAGCTTTGCTTATGAAGTTGTTTACCGATATGCCAATCCGCCGTGTGCAGTATTTTCATGTTTGCAATATAAGGAAAAAGCCATTCTATGTAGAAATGCGTGAAGGATAGAAATGATGCGAGGAACGAGCAGTGCTTAGCTACCTTTTCGGTAGCTAAGTACCGAAGCGGCAGCGTAGTCATGCATAGCCTGACTTTGAAGGACAGCCATAAGCAAAGCCTGGTGGACAGCTAATATGGCTGGGCTTCAAAGGCACGCCCAAAAAAACAAAAAACTACTTATCAGAATCATCCTGGTTCTGCATCAAAGGAAGCAATGAATCAATAACACATTCTTCTATTATAGCTTGGAAATGAGTAGATACATCAGAAGAAAAACCAGTATCCAAAGTAATAGTTTGACCGGCCTGAAATAAGATAGTATCCGTAATAGCTGGTATCACCGCCGTAGAAGTCAAAGTGCTATCCGCAGTATAAAGTGTCTCAATGCCAATAGTCGGAACAGATACATGATCAACACAAGGATTATTCGCTAATCGAATGATAGTAGGTGCCGTGTTAATTGTAAATGACATGGTGTCTCCCGAATAAGTAGGCGTAGGATGGCTCGTCCCTCCTACCTGCTCGCCAATCACTCGAGTAGCGTGTAAAGGAACGTAGTCTGGGCTATACCACTGAGCATTTACCTCTTGGACATCATCGCCATCTGTAGGACGCCAAGCGACCAAGTGCGAAGGAATACCCAAACTGTCGGAATACAAATACATATAAGCCTGATCATCTTCCTGAATCACTTCTGCAAAATACGCGTGCTCCAAACTATCCACCAAAGTAGTCATCGCCTCGAAGACATGCTTTTGAGCAAAGTTATTATCAATAGACTCTAATAGGCCTGATCGATTAAAAACAGTCGAAGCATCTACACTATTAGCAAACCAAAAAATGGTAGCTTCATCTACTCCCCAACGCTGCAAAATAAGTGCACCTCTTGCAGTATAGACTGCTCCTGCTCTTTCACTTACACACTCTGAATGGATACAGGGTTCACTCGGAGAATCTATATCATATCCCCATTCGGAGACAATTACTTTTTTGTTGGGCATATTGACATCTCGCCAATGTATCATATTGGTTATAGACCTAAATTCAGAAACGGGACTCTCCGGCTCTACCGCGACTCTAGCCCCTGTAGAATCATTTGCCCAACAATAAGCATGAATATTGACTCCATCTATATTCGCTGTATTTGCTGGGGTAACACGAGTACCAATGTAATTCTGTAGGCCAAAAAGAGATTGCTCCGTGTTGCGATCATGCGCCTGCAAAGCGCAAGGGTACACTTCTATAGCTGCATCGGCATCTTTGATTCCTCTTGCCATTTCGGACAAAATATTCTGATAAGCCGTGCTATCAAAAAACCATGGCTCATTCCCAATTTCTATTTTATCTATAATGCCATTACCCTGAGTAGGGCCAAAATACTTTGCAAATTCATATCCGAAGTCATACGCACCATCATAGCCAACACTATCCCAAGTGGATTGCGGAAAGGCGTGCGAAAACATAATACAAGCATGCGGGTCTACACCTCGAGATATCCACTGATTATATTCTCTATCCCAGTCCAACCATTCGAAACCATAATGTGTCCCACTTGTGGCCATATTGGAGTAATCTGGAATGCTATCGGGCATCCCTACATCCCAATCCATGAAATGGTAACTTCGCGCAAATCCACTAATCGTATCAAACATATCAGGTCCTTCACCAACAGGTGTAAACTCAGTGTACTGATCATACCCCCAACCCCAAAGCGTGTTGATACCTAATATTTCTTTTAATGTTTTGTCCCCAGGACTAGCCGTTGGAGGTTCCATGTATATTCCATAGTCATCAAATACAGAAATCTCCCACACAAAGACTCTTCCATAATCTAGTAAGGCTAAACTATGTTCAATCTTAATGTATCGAGCCGTAGTATCAAAATCCACTTGAATAACTTGCTCTCCCATCGCAGCAGGATCTAGCTGGACCAGCTCAAACCAATTTATTGAATCTTCGCTAATAAAAATGCTTGTTGCTTCTGCCCTCTGATCTCCAGCCCAATATCTAGTAACTATCTGACCTAAAGGCTGACTTGAACCCAAATCGATGGCTACGGATTCACGCGGATACTCGTCCAATGCTCCCCACTCAAAAACATTGAGCATACTCGTTGACCACATCTTCATTTGATAAACGCTATCTTCAAATACGGTATACTTTATAAGCTGATAGTCATGAACACCTGTTTCATAGGTACCTACCAATACAGAATCCATAGGTGAAGTATAGGCGTAGATATCCACATCAGATTCGCTAAATAGCTTGACAGAGATAGCAAGAACTGGATGGACCGTGTTGTAGGTAACCCCTAGCCAACTTAAAGTATCTACCACGGGCATGAATATACTCCCATTATTTATATCTCCATCCGTAAGCAAGGTGTAATCATTGTTATCCGTTACAAAGCTTAGAATAGCAATAGTATCAAAGTAAATACTATCAACCAAAACAGTATCGTAAAATAAAGAATCCACCATAAAGGTGTCAATAGCAATTGAGTCTACCACTATCGTATCGTAGAAAATAGAATCGACCATAAAAGTTACCATGAATATCGAGTCTACCAGTACAGTGTCGTTCATCATTGTAGTAGCATTGAAGAAAACAGAATCCACTAGCACAGAATCATATCCGATGGAATCAATCACAATAGTATCCAAAAACATCGAGTCCATCATAAAAGTATCCATCACTATACTGTCCACCAATATAGAATCAAGGAACATGGAATCTACTTGCGTAATAAGTGTAAAGGTACTGTCTATAAATGTCGAATCCTTTGGAAGAGAGGAACAGAACAAACTATCCGCTGTTTGTAAGAGAATATTTTCTTGTGCGTCAAGTAAATAAGGGGTTGGGAAGTGAAAGTCAGACTCCCAATTGGTATTGATATCGCCATCTAAGATTCTAAAGGCAAGGGTATCGCGACTGCTAGCATCAGCTGTTGCGTTGCTTGAAAGCGGAGCCACTACTCCTGCATGAGCGTTCCATTGTGCTTCTGTTGTGGAGCACCAGCCTAATAGACATAGGACTATGCATGCAAATTTTAGATTCATGGGCATATAAAACTCAAATGCAATTGATAAGTACCTGAATAACAGTAGGGCACCTCTATTAACCCCATTCAAGATGTAAACAAAAATTGTAAATTTTT
>CAYWOZ010000200.1:0-6367 GCA_964458675.1 uncultured Saprospiraceae bacterium | reverse complement strand
GATGTTACCCTTATGAATTAAACTAGGTTTTATTGCTAAAACAATATATTTAAGGTCGCTTCATTTATTTGGAGTGGCCTTTTTTTGGGTCCATCACGCTGGCTTACGCACAAAACACTCGCAAGCGTGACCGGGCTATTTCGCACTCCGTTTCCTTCGGTCCTGCGGACTCTCGCCGAAAATGGCGAGCTGCTGTCTATCCCTTGTACATTTTTTTCAATTTTGATTACTTCAATTAGATTTGCTTAAAGTAGAAGTCTTATTTTAGCCTTATAAAATATAGAATAAATTGAGATTCATATTTAGCACAAAAGGTTGGCTTATACTTTCGTTGGTATTGGGGATGATAATTGCTTCAGCCATTTTTATGACCTACTACGAACATACCCAACTAGAAAATTGTAGTAAAAAAGGAAAAGGCATAGTAATAGCTGCCAACGAAAAAAGTAGTGAAAGTACTAATCTGAAGTACAAGTACCTAGTAGGCGGGACAGAATTCCTGGGCGAAGAAACCATTAGTAAAAAAGATTTTCTTAAAAACTATTATCTCGGAAAATCTATAGAAGTATTCTATAGTTGTAGTAATCCAGCCACAAGTAAACTTGAAAAATCAGAGAATTAGTATGATATCTAGATTCAGGGGATATAAAATAATTACCTACTTAAAAATAAAAAAGGCTGCACTATCCTAATGGATAATGCAGCCTTCATTTATCAACCTTAAACTATTCTATTTACTTTACTGTAATAGTAAACTTAGGTGTTGGGTTCAATGGGCAGAAATACTCATACTCGCCAGCTGTAAGACTTACGATACCAGTCATAGAACTAGAACCATTTGCCACTGGAGCTTTTACGTAAGCTTCCTTGATATGCTTTGAAGCATCGTACATTCCTTTAGGAACCAATACAAATCCTACTTCATGATCAACGCCATTGTTAGCAATATTAAACTGGTAGTCCCCTTCAGTTACAGTCAAACCTTGTACTTTGAATGTACCTGGTACTTGACCTAGAGTGATAGTTTCTACACCAGCCTTTACTACTAATGTGTATTTAGGTGTTGGGTTCATTGGGCAGAAGTATTCGTATTCTCCTGGAGAAAGGGATACAACATTGGATGACTTAGTCATGCCTGTAGGAACTGGAGAAGTAACATAAGCTTCCTTGATATGCTTATCTGCATCATACATTCCTTTTGGAACCAAAACAAATCCTACATCATGTCCTACATCGTTGTTAGAGATGTTGAATTGGTAATCACCAGCTGCTAACATTACTGACTCTTGTGTGAACATACCTTTCTTTTGTTCTAGGTTCACTTGATTAACTTGTGCTGTTAAGAAGTTAAAGCCGAAGAATAATACTGCAAGAGTGATTATTTGTAATTTTTTCATTGTTAAAATTATTTACTTTATTAAATTAATATTCCACAATAAAACAATGATTTCGAGTCTGTGTTTACCCTTATACTGGTCAAGGTTTCCTTATAAATTGTACATTCTTCCCTTCATTCGGACTAAGCGATAGAATTCTCTTTTTCAAGCCTAGATTTTCGAAAAACGATAGGGGTTACGCCTTCATGCTTTTTGAAGAATTTGGAGAAATGACCAGCATCTTTATAGCCTAATTCCAACCCAATTTCATTGCTTGATTTGTCCGAATAGAGCAATAGGCGTTTGGCTTCCAAAAGAATACGCTCGTTTATCATAGTCAGTGGAGTCTTGTCATTGTATTTGAGAAAGAGGTTGGCTAAGGTTTTTGGGGATTTGAAGAGTAAATTGGCATAGTCCTTTACCTGATGATATTCTCTAAAGTGCTTTTCAACTAAAAGATTAAATTGTCTTACGATATCGATTTGGGCATTTGGAATATCGGAATCATGTAGGTCCGCCTTGACCATTCGAGTAGACATAATAAGCAGTCGCTTCAGTATAGACCGAAGCATTTCTCCTTGCAAGTGATCTTTAATAGTGAAATCTTCTTTGAGTTGTTCGTAGATTAACTGAAAATGCGAAATCTCTTTTTCATTCAATTGGATAATCTGGGGATGCGAAGAACCATAAAAAAGAAGTCCATTACAAGACACTTGATCATCGTGGGTTTGAATACAAAAGAACTCTTTATTGAATATGAAGGTCTTCAAATCATGATCAGAACCAAGTAAAGACAGCACATTGAGCGGAGTGCAAAAAAGCATTTCATTTTTTTTGAGCTCAATCTTATAGTAATCTAAGTATACTTGAGTGGTAGCTGTCGTATTCCATATTATTTTATATAAGCCCTTTTTGCTCAGGAGTTCTAATGAACTATGGCAATTAAGATCAGTGAGTATAAACTCATCGTTATCCTTGATACCTTGATATTCTAGTTTCATATATTATCAATCCTGTTTCTACTTGTATAAAGTATAAAGCCTTGCAAAGTTTAGCTAAATTGGGTAGTTGTGATTAAAATTAAAAATTTAACAATATAATGTATGAATATAGTAAAGTTGCCAGTTGGAGAGCTGAGGATTTAAAAACTCATTACTCGCGACTCAAACTCAATACTCATCTTTGCGTGAGGGATATGGAAGGGGATGGCCTTAGCCAATCCGTGCTGAGCGGAAGTATGGAGCTCAGTACCGAGCGCACAGCGAGCCTGGAGGAGCCCGACCCTGACAATTGGCTTTTTCAGCCAATCGTCAGGGTCACGCCCAAAAACAAACAAAAAGAGGGGAAAGCCTCAGTGTAAGGAGAAAAATACGCCTCAAAGCAGAGACTCCATTGAGCTACGAAGAGAAAGGCCCTTGGAAATAGATGCTGCACAACAAATAAATGCTAGAAGCGTATATCTATATTGAATTAATGCTTCAGTAATTTTTTGAAAATCTTAAATCACAAATTACTAATCATCTGATTTCAAACACTTTAAAAAGCGAGTTATAAATTAAAGTGTATTTATAGTCAGTGATTTAACGTTTAATTACCTAAGCATTGTTTGATAAATCCTTGTGTTTTATTCTATTTTTGCGAACATATGCAGTTTTTATATCCAGCATTCTTATATGGCTTATTAGCTCTGGCGATCCCAGTGATTATTCACCTATTCTTTTTCAGAAGATTTAAGAAGGTATACTTCACAAATGTGAAGTTCTTGAAAGAGGTGAAGGAAGAAACCAGCGCGAGAAGAAAGATACGGAACCTACTGGTTTTGTTATCAAGATTACTAGCAATGGGTTTGTTAGTACTCGGATTTGCTCAGCCATTTATTCCTCAGGATACAGAAGTGAAGAAAGGAGCGAAAGCGGTTGCTGTATATGTTGATAATTCTTTCAGCATGAGTTCGCTATCACAGGATGTTCCATTAATAGATAAAGCGAAAGAACGGGCAAGAGCCGTAGTGTCTGCATACAATGTAGAAGACAGATTCCAAATACTAACAGGAGACTTTGAAGGGAGACACCAAAGATTGGTGAGTCAAGAGGATGCATTGGCGCTTATAGATGAAGTAAAAGTAACACCGTCTGTAAAGAAAATTTCACAAGTAATAGTACGTCAAAGACAAGCTTTAGAAACTCGGCAGGATAATGAAGTCATAATCTCGTACGTGATATCTGATTTTCAAAAAAATATAACGGACATTGATTCTTATCAAGATACATCTGTGTCAATAAATTTATTGCCCCTACAGTCTGTACAAGAAAAGAATATTGCTATTGACTCTTGCTGGTTTGACTCACCAGTTCGCATGAGAAATCAGACCAATCCACTAGTCGTTAAAATCAAAAATTATAGTCAAGAGGATGCAGAAAATGTTCGTCTTGCACTGAATCTAGATGGGCAAATCAAACCTGTGGGAACGATGAGTATACCTTCTGGACAAGTGGTTACAGATACGGTGAATGTAACGATCCTACGGAATGGATGGCACAAGGCTGAATTGACTATCACCGATTATCCAGTGCAGTTTGACGATTCTTATTATTTCACATTTAATGTTGCGGAACAAATCAATGCTCTTGTAATCAATGGGGCGGCAAGTAATAAATACTTGAATGCGGCATTCAAAGGAATTGAGACATTTAATATAGTCAATAAGAGTACGCAAAATTTGGACTACTCTTCTTTTTCATCTTACGACTTGATAGTAACCAATGATTTGAATAGTCTCTCATCAGGGCTCACCTTTGAGCTGACGGAGTATATCAAGAATGGTGGCAACGTGTTGATGTTTCCTGCAATCTCAGCTAATAAGCAAAGCTACAACGCTTTCTTAGATGGAATTCCAGCCAATCAATTGGGAGCAAATGAAAAGAGCGAAAGAAAGGTGTCGAATATCAATACGGAAGAGTTTGTATTTAAAGATGTTTTTGAAAATAAGAGCGCTTTATTTAAGCTTCCAGTTTCTCAATCCAATTTTGTGTTGTCGAAGTTTTCGAGTAGGGGTGAAGAACCCCTCATGATATACCGAGATGGGTCTACTTATCTTGCAAAATATAGAGCTGGTCAGGGGCACCTTTATTTATGTGCAAGTTCTTTGAGTCAAGATCAAAATGACTTAGTTAAGAATGGGGAAATATTTGTACCCATGCTTTACAAGATGGCCATATCCTCTGCAAGGAATAATGACATCGCTTATACCATAGGAAAAGATGAAGTGCTGGATGAGCCAAACAAGTCAACCGGTGCAGAAGTTATCTATAAAATAAAAGGAGAGCAGGAAGAATTTATACCCGAGCAAAAGGTGATTGGCTCTCAGGTCATATTAGGAATGAATAATCAGATTAAGGAAGCGGGTTTTTATGATTTATATCTTGAAGCTGGCAAACCACTGAATGTATACGGCTATAACTTCGACAGAAGAGAGTCGGAGTTGCAATATACTAATGTAGAAGGCCTAACTGGAATGATCCAAAATAATCCTTCTTTTTCTGTTGTAGATTCTTCTAAGAATGCTAATTTCGCTGAGCTTATAAAAGAAAGAAGCACTGGAGTAGTGCTGTGGCGATGGTGCATTATTTTTGCGCTTATTTTCTTAGCTATAGAAGTATTGCTCCTGCGTTTTTGGAAAGTAGATTAATAGATGTTCCTAAGGCTCTAAAATTTGTGAATGGACGTACTGTATAAACAAATACGTATTATCTCGCCCTCAAAGAAAACACCCAAAAAAAGGGTGGACCTCCTTATTTCTAAAGGTATTATCAAAAAAATTGCGGATAAAATAAAAGCACCAAAAGGCGCTAAGGTATTGGAGTATCCTGATGCCTATGTTAGTATTGGATGGATGGATATCGGTGCACAATGTGGAGAGCCAGGATTTGAACAAAGAGAAACCCTAGATAGTATTAGAGCTGCTGCAGCAAATGGAGGATTTACGAGTGTAGTAGTGAGTCCAGACTTAAGTCCTACTGTAGATAATAAAGCACAAGTAACCTTCTTACAAAGTGGGAATGCATCATCTGCCGTTTCAGTACTTCCTATGGGAAGTATAAGCGTAGAAGCAAAAGGAGAGAACATTGCTGAAATAATAGACATGCACCAGGCTGGAGCGGTTGCTTTTTCCGATGGAAATCATAGTGTGCAAAGTGGAGGATTGATTCAAAGAGCACTAAACTACGCCAAGACTTTTGATGGTTTGGTATATAACCAACCCAATGATGAAAGTGTTAGCGGTGATGGCCAGATTCATGAAGGAAAAGTAAGTACCATGCTAGGCTTGCCAGGCTTGCCTAACTTGGCCGAAGAACTCATGCTCAAAAGAGATCTTGATATTTGTGCCTACACAGAATCTAGATTGCATTGTGCCAATATTTCATCAGCGGGTTCCGTAGCGCTAATCAAATCTGCTAAAAAATCTGGATTGTCCGTTAGTGCTTCTGTTCCTATTATGAATCTTTGTTTTGACGACGAAGCCTTAAGTGAGTATGACGTAAATTATAAAGTCTTCCCTCCACTGAGGGATTCTAAAGATAAGCGAGCCTTGATTAATGGTTTTGTTTCTGGGACAATAGACCTAGTTTCCTCTAACCACCATCCTTTAGAAGAAGAAGCCAAGAAAGTAGAATTTCCGTATGCTGAATTTGGAGCTACTGGGATAGAGACCCTTTTTCCATTGATTATGAGACTAGTGTCTGATAAGTTCACTTTAGAAGATGTGGTTTCAAAGTTGGCTTACGCGCCAAGGACTGTATTCAAAATGGATATTCCGGAAATAAAGGAAGGCGCTGAGGCGAATCTTTGTGTATTTAGCCCTTCAGAAGAGTGGACTTATTCTAAAGGTAATATCAAGTCTAGAAGCAAAAATTCCCCGTTTATTGACCAAAAACTCACAGGAAGGGTGTTTTCAGTATATAATAAAGGGGTGTTGGTAGAAAATTAATTGT
>CAYWOZ010000199.1:0-6398 GCA_964458675.1 uncultured Saprospiraceae bacterium | reverse complement strand
GCGGCACCTGTAGTTACATTTGTAGATGTAATTGTACCAGGATGTGGAGCTACCTTAACGACTACTCGAACGTGGACAGTGACGGATGCCTGTGGCAATATGTCTACCTGTTCCGCAACAATAGAAGCAGTAGATACGACACCGCCAAACACGGTCTGCCAAGACATAGAAATAATAATTGCCCCAAGCGGATCGACAATTATTACACCAGAAATGATTGATAACGGTAGCGCAGATGCTTGTGGAGACTTAGTGCTTTCATTAGATATAACGGATTTTACTTGCGATGATATTGGAGACAACCAGGTTACGCTTTCTGCTACAGATGAATGTGGAAATGTAAGTACTTGCGATGCTATAGTAACTGTCCTTAGAGGAGTAGATCCACCTAAAGTAATTAGTACTACCTATTGTGTAGAAAAGCTGGTTGAAATCAACCCAGGTATTCAGGCAGAATGTACTACTTGTGTTGTAGCAGACATATTATGGTATGATGCTGAAGTGGGTGGAAATGTTGTAGGCGCAGGAGAATTTTTTAATCCCATTACTGCCGGTTTAATTACACAAGATGAAATTGGTTGCTTTACTTATTACGCGGAATGCGGATGTTCTACTACCGCATGCCGATCATTAAGAACACCTGGTGTATTCAAGACTATGTCTTGTGATGTGGAATGCACTGACGGTTGTTTGTATACACTTATCTTGGAAGATAGTGGATTTAATGGTTGGGATGGTGCAAGTATTGACCTGACGATTAATGAAGGTACACCTACTAATTTTAAACTGTCAAATAATAGTTGCTCTCCAGGCTTTGATTGCATTCCAATTGAAATTAATGATGGAGGAATTATTGGAATTAATTATTGGGCTGGTGGAAATGAACCAGAACATGCTTGGCGTCTAGTAGATGCATTAGGACAAACAGTGGCGCAAAGTGGGTTTGATGCTATGGATTGCAATTTAATTGCGCCGAATATAGGTTTGACAGACACCGAAAACTTTAAGGCGAATTGTCCGGAATGTTGTACTGATGAGCTATCACCTTATACAGTAAGAGTTACACTTGGAGCTAATCCTGAATTGCTTTCTTGGGAAGTATATGATGGCTCTACCTTTTTCCAAGGTCCACAAATCTTGGCAGATGATGGCAGTTCTTACGCGGGGATGTCAGCTGGAGATCAAGTAACGCTACCGATTAATTTTGACCCTTGTAATGAATATACTATTGCTTTATTTGATGGCGGTAATGCTGCTTGGGATGGCGCTACTTGGGAATTGATTTCATCTGATATAGATTTTGGTACGGAGATTACCAATCCTAGTGATCCCTTCTTTGGACAATCTGTAGCGAAAATATTAGACAGTAGTGATTTTGGCCCCCTAGGAGATGAAGCAAGAATGTCATTTACTTTCCCTTGTAAGCCGACTTGCGAAGATGCCACTCAAGAAACCGTACCTGGAGATTGCTTTGGGGCTGCATTAGTACTTCCTGTAGTGGAGCCTCAGATTTGTTACCCAGATTGTAATCATGCTATCGGTTGTGATATTCAAGTAAGACAAAGTGTATTGATTGATCAAAACGATCAGAATACCATATTGCTTTCTGATTTTGTTCCTTTCACAGGTCAAGAAGATATTGATTATGCGGGTATAGCAGATAATATACAAGCAGGTTGTCATTCTTTCGTGACGGAATACCAATACTGTGATGAACTTATTGTCAA
The DNA here is from genome assembly GCA_964458675.1 of uncultured Saprospiraceae bacterium. Classification (GTDB taxonomy): domain Bacteria; phylum Bacteroidota; class Bacteroidia; order Chitinophagales; family Saprospiraceae; genus JALZVN01. The sequence goes on along the minus strand of CAYWOZ010000199.1, from coordinate 4,671 downwards.
ATGTACAGCGGACTATACCATTTTCGCAGCAGAGACAACAAACTTTGCTTGTAATGATAATGTAACAATTCCATTGACTCCTCCAGATAATATATCAACTGGAGCATCTTCATCTTTATCTGATGATCTTGGAGAATGTGTTATTTCCGTTACTGCAGATTTGCTTATAGAAGGTGGAATACCAAGTACCTTTGATTGCGAATTTACCAACTTTAATGACTTCTATGAAGTGGTTATTTTGGATGATAATGATCAACCACTAAATGTATTTAGTGCATCAGGTTTGCCGCTTGATTCTAATGGAAATGAAATACTTCCAGGCCAAAATACGGTTCCTGCGAGCAATTTTGTTTCTTATAACGAAATCAAACAGACCTTAAAATATGTTGTAACGCACAAAGTAAATGGAACCACCTGTTGGGGGTATCTAGCAGTCGAAGATAAAAACGCACCTACCATTGTGTGCACTGATTATGACTTGAATTGTAATGATCCAAATGCTATGGATGAGTTCTTCTCAGAAACTATTACAATTGAGTCTAGTGCTGTGGGAGAATTGCCAGCGAATATACAAGGAGGAGATTTGCCTACGGGGAGATCAAATACTTGGATTCCATTCACAGTACCATGTGGAAGGTTAGGGACTTCTGTTCAGGATATTCAAGTATCAGTTGATCTAGTACATACGGATTTGGCTGACTTAGGAGTTGAGCTCCATATCCCTGACGCTTTCAATATGAGTTTAGGAAACCCATTCGCAGGATCAATATTGGAATTAGGCGCGATTGGGAATGTTGGTACATCAAATAACTTCACATCAAGTAATAATAATGACCTAAGAAGCTTACTAGGTGCTTCCTGCAAAGCATTTGAATCGGAAAAGGATATTGCCTTCATTTCAAATTCTTCTGGAGGAGCTATACCAGCTGGACATGGAAAGACTTGGTATATAAATGTAACAGATAATGAAGACACTGCCGGAGTTACACCATTCGGAGATGGAGAAGTTACTTCTGCTACGGTTACTATTACTTGTGCTTACCCATTCCCTTATATGGCTTTCGATTGTGCCTTAGAAAGTGTAGAACTGATTTCTGAAATAGTAGAATCAAATTGTGATTTACTTGTAGATTGGAATGGAGCCCAGATCATCAGAGTATGGCAAGCGACGGATGCTTGCGGTCTGAGTGCTAATTGTACTCAAACGGTAAATCTAAAAGCGCCAAGAATTGATGACTTAACTTTACCTACCGATGAGGTTATGATTGAGTGTGGAACTCAAGAATATCTAGATAATGGTTCTGTAGATCCAGCACAGTCAGGAGCACCACAGTTTTGTTGTGATGTAATTAGTGATGAAGATTTCTGTAAGCTATCTATTTCTTTCACAGATAATGTTGTAGCGAGCTGTGGTACTTCTTTGAAGATTTTTAGAACATGGCAAATATTCAATTGGTGTATGCCGAGCAATGCTCCAACAGAGTACACTCAACTTATATTAATAGAAGATAGCACTGGCCCTGAAATAGATATTGCAGATGAAATTACCATTAATGCGAATATCGATTGCGGTGGCTTTATTGACTTATCTAACACAGTTATTACTGATGTATGTTCTGAAGTGACTGGTTTGAGAGTGGAGTATACTTTATTTAATAGTAATAATGGTTTGTCTGATTTATTTATAGTTGATCTCATGGCTGGTAATCCGATAACAAATTTACCTACTGGAGCTACAAGCGCGACTATTATCGCCACTGATGAATGTTCAAACATTTCTACTAAAGAAGTAATTATAAATGTTTTGGATGATGGTGTACCAACTGCTATATGTAATGATGGACTTACTATTTCCTTAAATGATAATGGAACAGCTAGATTATTTGCTACAGATTTTGATGAAGGGTCTAATGACAATTGTTCAGCGGTAGACCTAGCTATCATGTCGAATGGATGTATGGGTGATGGCTTTGGTGAGTTTGCAGATTTCGCATGTTGTGATATAGGACAAGTTTCTGTAGAACTACTCGTAACAGATGCAAGCGGAAACAGCACGACCTGTTGGGCATTTATTACTATAGAGGATGCCTCAGGCCCGCAAATTGAATGTGCTGCAGATATCGCTATTGATTGCAATGAAACATTACATGCAGAAAATTTATTTGTAGAACCTACTGCAATAGATAATTGCACAGTTTCTATAGAAGCTGATGAAATCGTAATGGTTGATTTACCTAATTGTGGTCAATTACTTTCAAGAACGTATCGTGCTTCTGACGGGTCTGCAAAGACTGAAGAGGCATCTTGTACACAGACCATAACTGTGATCCATGTTTCAGATTTTATAGTTCAGTTTCCAAATGATCTCACGATTGATTCTTGTCCAGACGACATTGGAGACATTGATGGTCCAGTTATATCTGAAGATGACTGCGAAAATATAGGTATATCTATAGAGGATAGAACTTTTGTTCAAGCGGAAGACGCTTGCTTTGTAATAGAAAGAACCTATACAATTATCAACCACTGTATAGTGGACAATCCAAGTGTTACTGGATTTACAGATCTTGGAACACCGCTACCAATACCTCGTGCTTTTAGAGATGACGATGGATTTTTCCAGTATACTCAAATCATTAGTGTCAGAGATGATGAAGCGCCAAGTATAAGTTTTGAGGCTCCCGATCCATGTGATCTTACAGACGGTTGTCAAGGAGAGGTTGTGCTTATAGCGAGCGGTGAAGATGCTTGCTCCAATACAGAGGACTTAGATTTCACCTATAAGATCGACGCATTTTCAGATGGTACTATAGATATAGAAGGGACTGGAAATGATGCTACTGGAATTTATCCATATGGAGATCACACCATTAAGTGGACCCTATCAGATGGGTGTGGAAATGCAAGCACTGAAACTTTTGACTTCTCCATTAGAGACTGCAAAAACCCTACTCCAGTTTGTCAAGGCGTAAGTACCGTAGTGATGAACAATGGGGAATGTGTTTCTATTTGGGCATCAGATTTATTGGAGTATGCGGAAGATAATTGTACATCACGAACTACTGAAGAATGGCAAGAAAATGCACGAATAAGAAGAGTGGACGCTTCAGGCGCATTGACTACGGCTGTTGAATTATGCTGTGATGATATTGTAAACGGTGGAGTCATTGATGTAGAAGTATGGATTGAAGATGAAGCTGGGAATGCGGACTTCTGTATTGTATCTATTTTAGTTCAAGATAATGGAGGAAATTGCCCAGATGCGGGAACAGGAGCTTCCGCTCGAATTTCTGGAAGTACTATGACAGAATTTGATGACACAGTTAGTGATGTATCTGTTAAGATTAGAAATAATGTAGTGATAACTAATCAAGAAGGAATTTATACTTCAGTGATGGCAGCAAACGATATCTACGAAGTAATACCTGAAAAACTAGACGGCGTTTCAGAAGGAATTTCAACATTTGACTTGGTGCTGATTTCGCAGCATGTACTTCAGTTAAAGACACTTGATTCTCCCTATCAGTTAATTGCGGCCGATGTAAATGACGATAAGGTGATAGACATCTTTGATTTGCTTGAATTGAGGCAATTGATTTTATTCTCTATCTCAGAATTTTCGAATAATACTTCTTGGAGATTTGTAGATGCGGATTATGTGTTCCAGAATCCAACTGCTCCGCTTAATGAAGACTATGCTCAAAGCACTACAGTAAACCTAGGAACAGTCGATCAGGTGAATGAAGATTTCATAGCAGTTAAGATTGGAGATGTAGATGGATCTGCTAGCCGATTAAATAATGGTGTCTACGAAAGAACTCAGTCTAATCCTCTCTTGTTTCAGCTAGATAATATAGATATCCAATCTGGAAATTTATACAAGATAGATTTCAAAGCAAGTGATTTTAAATCTGTTATGGGTTTCCAGTTTACGCTGCAGTTTGATGCTGATGTGCTTAATTTTCATTCTATCTACCCAGGCGCATTACCTATTGATGAATCCCACTTTGGGATGACTAAGTTGAAGGAAGGGTTCTTGATGACATCTTTTTCTGATATGAACAAGACTCTCAATGTGCAAAATGATGAGACGCTGTTTTCTATCCATTTCTTAGCCAAAGACAATAGTCGTCTAGCCAAGGCAATTTCTATTGCTGAGGTATATACTCCTGCGGAGGTATATAGAGACAATAAGTTTGACGAAAAAGTACTCTTAGATTTTGTAGATGAATCAAATTCTTTTGATCATTCACTTACATTTGAATTGTTCCAGAATCAGCCGAATCCTTTTAACGATAAAACAGTGATTGGAATCAATTTACCAGAATCAACATTTGCGACTCTGTCGATTTATGATATTACAGGAAGGGAAGTGTTTAAAGTTTCTGATCAATTCGTGAAAGGGTTTAATGAGATCACGTTTTCTAGAGAAGATTTGAAATCAGTAGGCACATTATATTATCAGTTCAATTCTGAAAGATATAACGCTTCAAAAAAGATGATTATTCTAGAATAGATTTTTGATATTAGATAGGTAATTAAAAGAGCACTTGCCAGGTTTTTGAACTTAGTAGGTGCTCTTTTTTATTTGGGGCCTACACTTTCTTTCGCTGAAAAAGCGAAAGAAAGTGTCGCTATGTTTCATGGCTCGCGATTCCGCTCGGCCCTACA
>CAYWOZ010000198.1:0-6426 GCA_964458675.1 uncultured Saprospiraceae bacterium | reverse complement strand
ATGATGGTAGACTGCAAGATGAAAGGACAAGAAAGAAGTAAAACAGAAGAAATATGTGTCTATAAAGTAGAAAATGGAAAAATCGTCTCAGAACAATTTTTCTACTAAGATTGAAAATATAGTGAAATATGCTTATCTTAGCCACTGGCTTAGCTTTAAGCCAAGAAAGCTCAAGGGCGGTCTGTTTACAGGCTGCCTTTGTTGGTTTTAGGTGCCTAAGGTTGATGTTAGTTGGTAAATATGGAGTGAGAGAATACAGCCTTTTTTATAAGAGGATTAGGCTTATTATAAATGAGAAAAATGGAGTGTTTTACCAATTCATAATTCCCTTACAGCACTTGCGCACATTCTTTCTTAATCGCCTCCAAAGCCTTATCATAAGTCATTGCCTTACGCTCATCGACCAGCTTCAAGAGCGCAACGGCAAAGTCATCTGCCGGAGCATCACTATTAACAGTATCAGAAACAAGATTTACAATATTTATAGTATCATCTTTGGTAAACTTGATGATCTCCCAAAGCTTGTTGGATACATACACTTGTTGTGTAACATTGTGCTCATATTCCTTTTGGATAGCAACCATCAAAGAATATCTCAGAGCCTTACTATCCATATTAGGGGTACGTAGTCTCAATAAGAGGGCAGGGATGGAGATTCGTTCGCAGAATAAACATAGACGTTCATAAGCTTGTAAACGAATAGGGAGAGCTGCCTCTTGATTTTTCTCCTTATACTCCAGCATCTTCATTTGATACTGCTTATCCAAAAATCTTCCCATGATGGTGTAAACAGTAAGGAATACAACTAAGGCAGGAACAATGGTGCTAAATATATTTAGAATTATTTCAGGTACAGTCATATGATTCTTATAAAATTTGCGCGAAAATAGGGATTGCGCCTCATTTTTAATCGCTTTTTTTAAAATAACGTTACATTATTCAAGAAGAACAACTCTTTAGGGTAAAATTTTGTTTTCTTCTCTAGAAGTCTCCAAATAGATGACTTTTATAATAAAATTGAATATTTTTGTGTTAAATATTTTATGATGAACGATATAAAGGAATCAGTAGTACAGACACCTATCACTTTGACAAGCAGTGCAGTAACTGCTTTAGAGCGTATTATGAAGGAACAAAACATCGCTGAAGATCATGGTTTGAGAGTGGGTGTGAAAGGAGGAGGATGCTCTGGATTTTCCTATATATTAGGTTTTGACAAGAAAAAAGAGAAAGACACCGTTTTCAAGATAGGGGATATCACCGTGTTTATGGAAAAATCTCACGGCATCTACCTTATCGGTATGGAAATCGACTGGGTAGAAGGATTGAACAATAGAGGCTTCTCTTTCAACAATCCGAATGCCGATGAATCTTGTGGTTGCGGTAGTTCTTTTAGCGCTTAATTCGCGCTTATTATTTTCTCCATATATTTAGGCACGCATTGTTAGCTTACTTTTGCATTGAAGTATGGTTTAATGTTTATTTTGTTAAACCTCAACCAAAGGCCTAGCATGGAACTCCATTTACCTGAATTTTTTCTACTATTCTTTTTCGGAGATGACGGAGGTGATTTTCTCAAAACTAATTTTGATGAACAAGACCTAGTTCAGCTTGCTCCTGCTACCGCATCTAATACGGACATACTAGAATCCGTAATTTTACAGAAATTAAGACTTCGGCAAAGGGCCGTTTTTGATGCATCTCAACTTAGTCAATCATGCAGAATACGCATCAAGAAATTGGCTAAGAAATATCATGCTCCCAGCGTTTGCTTGGTGCAAAAGTGGCAAGAAGAAAGCCATGATATTTTTAATCGCCGTTTAAAGGAATTGAAAAATGATGGCTTTCGTGATGTCCAATCTATAGAAAGCAAAGATGCTCTATCTATAATATTATCACCAAACCCTAATGATAAATCTGATCTTACAGGCCCATTCGATATAGTCGGAGATGTGCACGGTTGTTTTGAGGAATTTTGCCTGCTCTTAGATAAATTAGGCTATAACATAAATTATAAGGAATTAGAGAAAGATTCTTTTTATGCCGTTCATCCAGAAGAACGCAAATTAATTTTCGTTGGAGATTTGGTAGATAAAGGACCAAACACCCCTTCCTCTATCCATTTGTGTATGGAGTTGGTTCGAATAGGAATGGCTCATTGCGTTTTAGGAAATCACGAAGCCAAGCTCCTTAAAAAACTAAAAGGCAGAAACGTGACTCTAAATCATGGCTTGGATAAAAGCATTGCTCAGTTCGAAAAAGTTACCCCAGATTTAAAAGCTAAGATTGTAGATTTCATGGAGCAGCTTCCACATCATCTTGTTTTTGATAATGGAAACTTGGTTGTTGCACATGCTGGCATTCAAGAAGCTATGATCTTGAGAGATTCTGGAGGTATCAAAGCCTTTTGTTTATATGGAGAAACGACAGGCAAGTTAGATGTAGACGGATTACCCGAAAGAAAAAATTGGGCAAGAAATTATACAGGTGAACCGACTGTTGTACATGGGCATGTACCTGTAAAAGATCTTCAGTGGCAAAATAATGTCCTAGACATAGATACAGGTTGTGTATATGGCGGCAGCCTCACCGCATTACGTTATCCGGAAATGGAATTGATTTCTATTCCAGCAAAGGAAGTGTACTCTACACCAAAAAATGGCAGAAACCCATTCAAAGGAAGTCATTAAATTGAATTATTCATCTTGCAGAATCCAAATTGAAATGATTACCTTCTATTCAGAATTTAGAATAACATTGAATTGACTCCAGTACCCTGGGTTGTACAATGTATTATTTTCTATATCAAATAGGTTTTTATCTAATAGTTCTATATCATCTGTTGTTATATTTAGATACTGATGCTCTTGTATAATTGTATTTTCGAAAACTTTTGTTTCACCATTTAGCATAGTTGTAAGCCGATCATTACTAGAGGTAGTTTTAGAGTAATCAAGAAAGTAACCCTCTTCATATTTAGAGAATATTTCAATTCTTGAATTTTCAATAATTGATCTTTCACTCAAATGTCCTCTCTTCTTCGGATGCTTACCTCTGAATTCATAATCCATTAAATATTGTTGTTCATATTTTAGGATTGCATAATCCTCTTTGTTTATATATAGAGTTCCGTGCATGTACTTAAGGGATGGAAGTCCTGCAAATCGAATTTTTAGCTTTTTACAGAAAAATTCTATTACATAAACTTCCTTTTCTTGGAATTCTTCAATACCAATGAATTTGTAGTCGTAGGCATTTATGCTTTTTGTAGAGAGCGGTTTGTCATCGGTTATGATTGGTTCATGTGACCAGAAAACAAATATGTTATCCAATTCACGAAGCTCTAATGTCTCTTTTTGTTTGCCTACTGTTATTCGTCCTTGTTCAAGTCTAGCAAATCTTGTGTGAGCGGCATTTCTCCAATTTCCTTTCTGATATCCTTCAGAGTCATAAAATTTCATCATTGATTCAGATTGATAAACTAAGGAGTCCTTGCTGTTGAGAGCGCTATGCCGATAAAAAAGATTTGCATTGTAAGGTTTTTGTATATAGTTCTCTCCAAATCTGTTTATAGCAGCTTCTACTATTTTTTTGGCTGACAGACCCTTGGCGCGTACTTCTACAACTGGCAAGGTATATTTTGAAGCCTTGAGATGTATAACTTCTAATTGACTTTCTTTTTTAATTTGAATCGTATCCGTTAAGTAACCAATGGCGGAAATGATTAAAATTGATTCAGGGGACTGAATCTTAATTTTGCAGAATCCTTTTTCGTTAGTAATAGTTCCTTCATTTCCATATACGATGTTCGCATAAGAAATGGCCTCATTAGAATTGGAATCGACAATTTTTAAAATCTGTTCATTAGTTTTCCTTTTGGCAGTAAATGTGTAAATATTCGGATCCCCAACGACGAATACATCTGCATTGATTTTTGTCGAATTTATTTTCCCATTAATTGTTGTGAGAAAACCTTCAACATTTGAAAAAATGGAAATGGAATCTTTTTCCAGTACATTGATAGCGACGTCATAGCTTACACCTTTAGAGGTAATTTCGCTTTTGTAGTTATCATTTTCTTTTTTAATTATTAAGTCTCCTGTATAATCTCCACTAAGTGTATTTAATACTTCATATTCCAAGTTCCTTCTATGGACTGTTCAAAACAAAAAAATGGAAGAAGAATAATTCCAATAATAATGACTTTCATAATAAATTTGTTTTACTAGTTTATTGCTTCCTAATGAATCCTTCAAAATTATTTTAACGCATCAGAATGCATTTCCTCGAGCAAATTCATCAACTCTTCTTCTTCTCCTATGGTGGTGCCGATATTCAAAGGCTTGAAATCTACTAAGTCGATTTTGTTTATTGCTTCGCTTTGAGCATCTTTTTTAAGGGCTATAAATGGAGAGGGCACCTCTTTTTCAATATACTTTATGACTTCTTTAGTGATAATTTTTATTTCAGGTTTTGCAGGTATGTAAATTGTATCTTTGCTATGCACATATACAGTGTCTACAATAATAGTTTCTTTGATTTCTGATTTGGATTCTATGTCTAGTTTCTCACTTGACCAAAACCAACCCGCCATAGCAAGCGCACCTATTATCAAGCCAAGAGTAGGATAGAGCCACTGATTGCCTGAGGAAGAGGATGTAGTGACACTTCTTTGTCTAATATTTCTCTTTAAGTCAGCGTATACATTTTTTGGCAAAGGAGGAATGTTTGCTTTATTTAATTCATTAGCCGCAGCTAAAATCTCTCTGCTTTGAGAATACTCGGCTTCGGACATTTCTGATCTCACCATTTCTTTAGCTTCTTCACTAAGTTCAATAAAGGAATACTGAATTAAAAGCTGTTCTATTTTATCTATATTTTTATTCATTACCTATTTTCTTTTGTACAGGATTAAATGGATGAAGCTGTTCTGCTAATCGCTTAAGCGTGTTATGCAATCTTGACTTCACAGTTCCTTGGGGTATTCCGAGTACTTCACTTATTTCTGCAATAGTCTTTTCTTCTTGATATCTCAGAATGAAACAAAATCTATGTTTTTCGCCTAGTTTATTAATGGCGCTCTGTAAATGAGTATTGAATATTTCTTTGTCTATATTTTGGGGCGCTTTGGGGTCTGACTTTTTGGGTTTACCTGCTAAATAAATCATAGGCTTAGATCTGCTATGACGGCGGTATTCGTTTTTGCACATATTGGAAGCTATGCTATATAGCCAAGTACTAAATTTGAGGGTAGGGTTAAAGCTATCAGCTTTATCAAAAACTTTCATAAATAGTGTCTGGCAAAAATCTGCGGCTAATTCTTCGTCTTGATATAGCATTTTATAAAAGAACCGATAAAGCTGTTCCGCATACCTATTGTACAATTCATCAAAGGCAGCTTCATTCCCATTGGCGATTAAACTGACCAAGTCATGATCTGTTTTTTGGCTATATTTCTTCTTAAATATTTTCAATGTGTTATATAAATATAAACTACTTGTTTTCTAATTAAAAATGGAGTGTCTACTAATTAATATAATTAATCTTCATACTCAGCTACACATCTAAAGCCTAACCATTTTTGAGGACCTTCATAATTAAGCACTTTATTGCTAGGAACAATATCATCATATTTATCACGGTAAGAGCCACCCATAGCAATATTTGACTCAGCCACCATTTCTGCAACGTTACCATAGATATTGTATACATTATATTTGTTTGGTAAATAATTTCTAGTTTGCCTAGTCATTCTTACAGTCTCTTTTAGACTCTCGTTATCAAAAATCATATTGCAGGTTCTTGCCTTTCCTTTATATTTTTTGTTCTGCTTCTTAAATAATTTTTTCTGCTTATCACTATAGCCAGCGTTGGCTACTAACTCCCATTCTGTTTGAGTAGGTAATCGATATTTGAAATTAACATTCTCTATGTTATGAGATTTCATCATTGTTTTTACAACTTCAGTTCTCCAAATACAATAAGTCTTGGCTTGTTCGTGTGATATTCCTACTACTGGATAGGAATCAAAGGAAGGGTGGTTAAAATAAGTATTTACAAAAGGTGAGTTATTGGACAATTCATCTCTCCAAACTAACGTATCTGGAAGTGCAGCTTTATAGATTTCTGATTCTTTTCCATGCTCGACTCTAAGTTTGGAGAGATACTCACGCCAATCTATATTTGCTATTTCTGTTTCGTCAAAAAAAAAGTTCTCGACAATTTCGACTGTGTTCGGAGGTCTAACGTTTTTAGGTTTGGGAGATAAGAAACCTAATATATATGGTGTTAAAAATGATAGTAAGAGTATATTCTTCATTTAAAATGATTTATTTTTTCGTAAATTTTATTTTACAATAGCTAGGTTTATTTTATTCATGATATGAAATCACTTCCATAAATACTCTGAATCCAATAGCTGGACTT
>CAYWOZ010000197.1:0-6469 GCA_964458675.1 uncultured Saprospiraceae bacterium | reverse complement strand
GATAAATTGACTGAAGCTAAGGAAAAGGATATCATGTCGATATAGGGCACCTCTACTTCTTCCATAAACCAAGTCTGCCTCTAATTGTTATACTGTAAAACATAGTATATCATGAACAAGTTGAGTCCAGAAGAAGAATACGTTATCCTACAAAAAGGGACCGAAAGGCCCAATACAGGTAAGTACAATAAGCACTACGAAGACGGGGTCTATTCATGCAAGCAATGCGATACTCCTTTATACAAATCTGAACACAAGTTTGATTCTGGCTGCGGCTGGCCGAGTTTCGATGATGAAATCGAAGGCGCCGTGGAGCAGCTACCTGATGCAGATGGCAGACGGATAGAAATCGTTTGTGCCAATTGTAAAGGACACCTTGGACATGTTTTCAAAGGAGAACGATTTACGGCTAAGAATCTACGTCACTGTGTAAATTCTATTTCTTTAAAATTTGATGGGAAATAAACTTCTACACCTTAAATGATTCTTGATTATAAAAAAGTACTCGCTACTATGCCGCAGACAGGAATGCTAAAATGGATAGGACTCCGGCCCGCTAAAAAAGAAACGCTTCAATCTGTCACCTCAGTTGAAGTCAATACCAAAAATGGCTTGACTGGAGATCGATATAGTAGAGCTGGAAAGCGAATGGTGACATTGATCCAAGAAGAACATCTTTTAGCAGTAGGCAATATTCTAGGTAAAGGTCAAGCTGTTGACCCATTACTTACTAGAAGGAATCTGGTCGTTAGTGGAATTAATCTTCTCGCCCTTAAGGGTTCAAAATTTCGCATAGGCTCTGAGGTTGTTTTAGAGTATACTTCACCTTGTCATCCTTGTACCCGTATGGAAGAGAATTTTGGCCCTGGTGGGCTGAATGCCATGCGTGGTCATGGAGGAATTTGTGTTCGGGTTATTGAAGGGGGGACGATTAATGTGGGGGACGAGGTAAAAATGATTGTGGAAGTACAGCAAGAGCAAGAATAAACTAACTACAATATTATAAGTTCTTGCTAAAGATTTCATTTTACTTGCTCTTAAAAATTAGCATTAGCAATTCCCCTCCTACTGTCTAGCGTACTTCCCATAAAACCATAGTCTAGGAGTAAGAGAGATGTCGTCTCCACTATAATAACCATAGCCTATGATTTCGTAGAATTGTTCGTCTACTGTTTCGTAGAAGTATTCTATTTTTTGGGGTGAAGTTTGCTTGGATTGCCAGATGATTGTGCTTGGACCATCCGTACTTCCTTTGTGGATTATTGTCTCTGTAGGTTTATTGACTACGCACCACATTTCTCCGTTTTCTATTTTATTAGCTCCATGACTTTCTTCTTTTTTCCCAGTGTCTGGATAAGTATCCGTAATGGTTACCGTTTGATAGTAGGGAGTTTCGGAAGTATAGATTTGTTTAACATTGATCTTGTTGCTCACTTTTAGTTCTGGGCGTTGGATTTGTGCTGTTGTTAGTTTTTTCAATTCCATTTCTCCTAAAGGCTTTGGATTGGGGTCTTCATATATTGTGAATTCGCCAAGCCAAGTACCGTCTAAAATTTTGTATACGTTCGCGAATTTTTCATCTGCTTGCTGAAAAACAGGTTTGCTGTCTGTGATTTGTTGTGTTTTGGGGGTGCAGCTAAAGTTTAGAAAAATCAAAAGAACAAAACTGAAATAAGTAAAAACTCGAATGTATAAGGAAATCATAATTTTAAATAGGCTTTATTTTAGTATGAAATGAGCACAAATTCAGGTCGGTTCCTTTTTGATATAAAAATAAAAGTAAACTAAACTTAGTGTACAGATTGCAGTAGCTATAGTTACTACTAACGTGGTGCTGAGCGACAATGCTAAGGCGATAATCCCTGCTATGCATACGAAGCTATACATCCTGAGAATCTCATAACACCATAACCAGCTTGTCTTCTTTTCAAACATAAATCCAAAAGATAAAGTTGTCAACATAATCCAAACAGCATATGCTACGCGTTGCCAAAGTCCTAAATCTTCTTGCACATAAAAGAACAGGGGAACCAATATTAAAAGCATAAGGAAATGAGAAAGGACATATTTCGCTCTAGCAGGCAATATAGTAGGGTCGTATTTTTTATAATCCTTTTTCGGTTCTGGTATCGGCTTAGCACCTCCTAAATAGGAAGGCATCCAACCTGGTTTATAGAAAAGCATTTTGAGGGTATCTCTGAAAGAACGAGACTGTCGAGTGCTTTTAAATAAGTCAATGTAGTGGGCAAAATTGGCATAAACGGGATTCCAACTGTTAATCGGCACGGTAACGCCATAGGTGGGGCGCTCCTCTTCTGCCTTAAAGGTGCCAAACATACGATCCCAAAGAATGAAAACACCTGCAAAATTTTTGTCTATATATTTAGGATTGCGTCCGTGATGCACCCGATGGTGTGAAGGTGTATTCAACACTGCTTCAAACCAAATCGGCAACTTCTGGATATGTTCGGTGTGAATCCAGAATTGATATAACAAATTGAGCCCACCAATCAAAAGTAACATCATAGGGTCAAATCCCATTAAAGCCATTGGCAGAAAAAAGGGAAAGCCCCAAATGAATCCAGTAGAGGTTTGTCGTAAGGCCACAGATAAATTATAGTCCTCACTTTGATGATGCACTACATGCCCACCCCAAAACAAACTGACCGTATGTGCCAAACGATGTTCCCAATAATAAGCTATGTCATAAAGGATAAATAGTGCAACAAAGGTCCAGACATTATTCGGTAATTGAAAAAAAGCGAATTGATCGAAAATGGCTGCATAAATGCCAATCTTGATAATACTAAAGAAAACTCCTGTCGTTTGCTGTAAGGTACCAGTGCTAATATTAGTGATGGCATCACTCAATCTATAGGTGTGCTTCTTTGTGATTGCTTCATAGACCAATTCTATAGCCATGAGACCGAAGTACATAGGTATAGCTAGCACAGTGATTGCAATCATAATACACTAAGATAAGCAATAATTCGAAAGAAAAGATTACTCATTTCAGCGATTTACTTAGACTATAGTTATTCTTGTATGCTAGGTCTCTATTTTTCTAATTGACGCTTCATTTAACAATGCAACTTGTTTTTTGGGTGTTATACTTTCTGCATACAGTCGGTACAAGCCTTAGTTTTTAATCCCATTAAATTGATAATCTGCTCAAATTCCAACAGAAAAAACAAAATACAGGGAAATAACCTACTCAATCAAGAATAATTGATATCCAGATTTTACAAAAGCTTTAGATATAGTTTTTCATAGCGTAATCTTCAAAAGCCAGAACCATTGGATTGGTATTGCCTTAAGTATGACTTTATATTTATATCGGGCCATTAATTTTTGATAAATGGGTTCATGCTAAATTTGTTGTAGTCGGCATGAAATAACAATAAAACATTAATTGTAATCGTAAAGGTAAGCCTATGAACATATAGAATAATTAAATAAACAACCCATTGCATAGGGGTAAATACCCCTTCTTTGAAGGGCAAGGTACTCACACTCAATAGAAAGTGGTTTAGTAACAATTAATGCGATTTTATTTATTTTATTCAAAAGCAAAAAGTGAAGCAAGGCCTTAGTTTTTAACGAAGAAGGTGAGTAAAATAATCAACAGAAAAGCCCAAAACCGCCTTCTTTTGAATATAAACAGTTCCCTACTCGGTATAAGCTGAAAAGAAGGGTCTATACAGCCTATTTCGAACACCACTCTCTAAACTCTGCTTATGTAGATTGAGCAAAAAGTGAATTAAGCTATCTACTGTTGGTGTAGAGTCAAAATTGAAATACTTAATAAAATTAGTGTAGAAAAGCAGTTTTGGCACTATTATTATACATTAATCAGTATAATCCTATAAACTTTACACCAATGAGAATATTATTTTCCTTTGTTCTCCTTCTTCTTTCTTCCATGAGCGTTCAAGCTCAAATAAATCCTCAGTCTTTAGTTTCAATTCATTCGGTAGCTGATAATAAAGAAATGAACCTCGTAATTGCCCTTTCTGAAGGGAGCCTAATTTACAATATGCAAGATGAAAGCGTATATGTTTGGCAAGGGGACAAATGGGTTCCAAGCACAAATAATACAGATGCTGAAAATGAAATTTTCCTCGAAGACAGTACCTATTTTTACGTTTCACTTAAAGTTGGAAGTGGTGATTTTAAAGTCGTAAGATATGATAGAAGTGACCATAATCTAGAAGCAGTTTCAGAAGGCACTGGAATACAACCTGTCGATTTAATCAGTGTTCAAAGCTTAATCTACAATTAAACATGAAGTATACTCAACAAATTTTAGTATTGTGCTTGGTGTGCTTTTGGGGTCTCAAATTAACAGCGGCATTTACCGTATCGTCATCTAATGTTATCCAAACAGGAACGGATAATGATTTATCATCTTTAAATCAAGCAGGAATTAGTGTTATTAATCAAAATGGCATAATGGTCTATGACATAGGCAATAGAATATTTATTATAAGAGGAAATCTTACCATCGACCCAGAAAAAGAGAGTTTAATTATAGGCAGTTTCACTGGAGAACAAATGATAGTGGACAACTCAGGGCACTTGACAATTGGATTGCAAATTACAAATAATGGGTATACTCGATACAGTAATGGTACTGCCATTTTTTTGAGAGATACTTCTCCTGGTTTTGTAAACAGAGTAAGTTTTAGAGATAATTCCACATTAACATGGAACGGAGGTTTAATTTCAATCTTTGCTGGGAAATTTGGATTTTACGGTGATGGAGTGACAGTTAATATTAATAGCGAAAACGCTACTCTAATTTATAGAACCGAAAGTCCTCAAAATCAAATTCGACAAGAAACTGACAATTTCGCAAGTCAAGCATTTACATTTATTAATGGGGACTTAACTATAGTGGGTACTGGGCAAGAGCTTAATGGCTATTCACCCATTCATGCTACTGGTGCCATTGCATTTAGTGGAGCTACTCCTAATATCGATGTGATTTTAAAGTCTTATTCTGGCGGGGATCAAGGCAATCTAGATATTAAATTATGGGCAGGAGGAAGACCTGTTTTGATTAATTCCGCCACTGGTTCAGAATTAAGAGCAGGTCCTCACATCTCAGGAAATGGTACTTCGTACGGGGTAGCACTTATCTATCAAGAATTAATGATAAGTTATAAAGATCAATTTGGTCAAGGAATTGAAGGTGCAAATTATATTTTTACGGATTACAATGGTGGCAATCAAGAAGTCTACAATCGAGAAGGGCATCTGGTAGACAATCAACAAATCTTTGAATACAGCCAAGCCTCCAATAATATGGGCGAAACAAGCATAGAACCCATTCTATTAGCTGCTAATATTGTTAATACTGGAAATGGTGATGCTATAAATACAGGAAATTATGCCTGGGATTATAGAGGCAAAAATGGAGACAACAGTGATTTGTTTGACCTTCATCATTGGGCATACGGATATGAATATTTACCTTCCGAGAATATAGAACTTAAATCAACAGAAGCTATAAATCTATCCTTTGTCCTACTTGAAGATCGAAGCATTACTGCCCCAACTTTTGCAAGCGCACAATCTATTTCTGGCATTAGCATCAGGCATAATGCCAGCGACAATACAGGTACTATCAACATAAACGGCAGTGTCGATTTATGTGATCTTTATGATTATATAAAATCGGATAAGATTAACAATTTGAAAGAACCAGATTTCCAGAGTATGATAGTTAGTGTGGTAGAAGATTCTTTATTTATCGAAAATTATACATTAAACTTTGGCCCTACAGGAGTTTTAAATGCTTGCGATAAGTTTGCCAGACTTGTATCTAATACACCAACAAATTTTACAGATGTCGATGCAAATTTGCAAATCAGCTATCAAGATACAAATCAAAACTACAAACTAATAAGATTGTTAGGTCTCGATGCGAATGACGTAAACATCACTGACAATAATACGGATACGAACGTCTTTACCTCAAATAACGCAAGTGGTGAACTAGCGTTTGTAACACAATCAAATAGTAACAATATTACAGTAGTGGCTTCAAAACCTGGTTTTAATAACTGGGCTGTTGATGTAGATTTAACAACTGGAGACGTTTTTGAATTTACCGTATATAACAGCGCCACGGTAGGCGACCTTTGTAGCTTGAGCAATCAAGAATTGGAGCTGTATTTACTCAGAAAAATATTGGCTAAAAAGGAAGCTGTGGTTAATAAACTTTCTATTCAAGATAATGTAGATATTTCACTTAATCAAATTATAGCTTCTAGTACAAATCCATGTTTAGAAGAAAAGCAAGATGAAATGTTATTTCTCTTGAAAAAAATTATTGCCAAATCAGAAAGAATTATTGGGCACTTGGAGGATTAAGTAGAGCAAATTCATTGGGGATATAGACTCTTTGTTATCAAGCAATTCCTGATAAGTAAATTAGGTTAAAGGGACTCCAATACTAAGGCCA
>CAYWOZ010000196.1:0-6470 GCA_964458675.1 uncultured Saprospiraceae bacterium | reverse complement strand
ATACTTATGTTTTTGCATTAGGCTTATTGACTATCAGATTAGGCACACAACAAAACCATTTAGGAATTTTAAATTATGGCCTGCTCACCATTGCAGCTTTGGTGGCCTGTAGATTTTTTGATACAGATATAAGCTTCTTTTTTAGAGGGGTGTTATTTATTGCAGTAGGTTGCGGGTTCTTTGCAGCAAATTATTTCATGCTTCAAAAAAGAAAGACAGATGAACTATCGTAAACTATTATTGCCTGGCTTTATCATAATGGTACTTGTGCAATTATATGTACCAGCTAAAATGATTTGGGATAAAGAAACAGTGGTGGTTTCTGGTGTGGAGTATAAATTCAAAACGGCACCCGTAGATCCAGCAGATCCATTTAGAGGAAAATATATTCGTCTCAGATATGATTCTGAAACGGTGGTGGTAGATACTACTTTGGATTGGGAGAGAGGAGAATTAGTTTATGCTGTATTGAATAATGATGAAGATGGGTTTGCAAAGATAGACACCCTTCTTAAAGAACAACCCAATAATGGACAAGACTATATAAGTGTAGAAGTTCGATACGCTTCTTCTCCAGCAATCAGAAAGCGTTACCCAAGCCGTAACTATAAAAACACCATTCTAATAAAATACCCTTTTGATAGATTCTACATGGAAGAGTCCAAAGCCTATGATGCAGAAGTGTCTGCCCGTGAAGCCAGAATAGACACCACGAAATTAATTTATGCTTTGATAAATGTAAAAGATGGAGACTCCGTTTTGAGAGATGTCTTAATCGACGGAGTCCCTATACAAGAAGTCGTCAAAACAAAACAACAAGAGAAACCTGAACCTGAAAAAAGTATTAATTAATAAGAGCGTTTTATTTTTAGGGATGGTAGCGGTGACGCTAATTCTTAGTACCTAATCTCTTATCCCTCTTTCAAACGCGTGAGGGATCGAAAGGGCTTGGTCCGAAGGACGGGAGCGACAGCGCACCCCGAAAGAGCCCGACCCTGATGCGAGACCAATATGCGCTGTGTAGGGGCGCCACGCCTTGCGCCCTCGTGCGAGGGCCCTATTTTGGTCGAGCATCAGGGTCACGCCCAAACCCCTTTTATATAAGAGATCTAACAAAAGAATTAATATAACCAACCAATTGGTTTAATGATCGCTTTGAGGATGTCGAAGTCGATGAACTTTTTATATTGAAATAATAATTACCTAATAACAATTCAACTTTTCAATAGGAAAAGCAAAAAGAGACTAAGGAATTATAAATATTTTCCCTATTTTAGTAGCGTTCTAATCTAGTTATAGCCCAACACCATAAAAGAGAAAGAGTTTATCATCTCGAATTAGGATCATTAACCTTTAAAAGGTACTCATTGATCACAAAACTAATTTATGAGGCTACGTATAATTTTATTTTTATTTACCATATTGATATCTCATCAGCTGCTATCACAAGAGAACAACTTTATTTTATGTTCTGATGGTATAGACAATGATGGAGATGGCCAAGTCGATTGTGAAGATTCGGAATGCTTCAACTTGCCTAACGACGGGTGTACTAGATGTGGAGAAGGGACCAGTTTTGGTGATGTAGTGATAGAGTATGTGTCTGGATGTCCGAACGTAAATCCGGATCCAACAGGAGCAACAGGGGTGGCCGACTGGGATGGAAACACAAGCAATAATCCACAATTCGTTTCTCTCGGTCAGGGGGGGAGTATAAAAATAGGCTTTACCAACAATCAGCTTACTAACTCTGGAGATGGACAGGAGGATTTATGGGTTTTTGAAATCGGACCTGCTGTGGAGGCTAGTCGCGTAGCACTTGAGCCCGCAGATATTTTTACGGAGAATGCGCTATTACAATTTGTAGGAGACATGGATAACGATGGATACTATGAACTCGGAAACATTATGGGTTCTACCTCAGGATTAGATATCGATGGGGTATTGCAGGGCTTTGATGCCGGCGAATTAAAATTCTCTGCCATAGAGATACAAGACATTGTAGATGATGCTTGTCTGTCCGATACCTCAGGAGCAGACATAGATGCGGTTTGTGCTTTGTCTTCCATACCTAGGGATTGCAATGGAGTAGCGAATGGTCTTGCTGTCATCGATGCCTGTGGAGAATGTTTGTCGCTATTGGATTCTCTTTTCAACCAGTCCTGTGCAGACTGTGCAGGGATACCCAATGGTCTTGCTATTATAGACGAATGTGGAGAGTGCTTGATTATGGATGATTCTCTTTTCAACCAATCTTGTGTGGATTGTGCAGGTGTTCCCAATGGCACACTTGTGATAGATAATTGCGGAGAATGTCTTGACGTGAATGACCCTCTGTTTAATCAAACTTGTTCAGATTGTTTAGGAGCCTTAGGCGGTAGTGCGGTTATTGACGAATGTGGAGAGTGCCTGGATCCTTCAGACCCATTATTCAACCAATCCTGTGAGGACTGTGCAGGCATACCAAATGGGCTGGCTATTATCGATGCATGCGGTGATTGCTTTACGCCTACGGATTCTCTTTTTAACCAAGCGTGTTCAGATTGTGAAGGAGTCCTGTTTGGTGCCGCCATCATTGATGAATGCGGACAGTGCTTAAACCCAAGCGCACCTTCGTTTAATAAAACCTGTTTAAAAGAGATTTTTATTCCTAACGCTTTCTCTCCAAATGGAGATGGCATAAACGATCAGTTTATAATTTTCAAACCACCTTTTACAGTCGCTACTATACGCACCTATGAGATTTATAGCAGGTGGGGTGAATTGATTTATCAAGCCGAAAACCTAGAATTTAATGAGGTTGATAGATGGTGGACGGGGGAGAATAGAGACCAAAAAATTAGCGCTGGCATATTTGTATATCACATTGAAGCAGAATTTGACGATGGAGAGGTCTTGAGATATAATGGAGAGCTTACAATTTTGAAATAGAGTTACTCTAAAGTCCACAATCATTTCTATCTTGGAGTATGATACATAGTAGGCCACTTCATTCAGACTTTAAAACGCTTTTAGAATTCAAAGACCAAAAGCTAGGAGAACTATATAAAGATCTGCGCAATTATATACTAGACCTATATCCAGAAAGCAATGAACTTTTGTATCACACCCATGCCCTTACGAGTGTCTACACCATATCCGAAAAATTATCCGATGCGTTTTGTATGATTCCAATCTACACCAACCATCTCAACCTAGGATTCAATAAAGGAACCTTGCTTGATGATTCAAATAACTTGCTGCAAGGAACTGGAAAATGGATTCGACATATACCCATAGTAAAGTCGAGCGACTATAGAAATGCTAAGGTGAAGAAGTTAATCAAAACGGCTATTCAGTTTGCTATCGAGGATATGACTAAGCCAAGCAAATCTATAGGAAAGACGATTTCAAAAATTAAAAAAGCAAAATGAAAAAATTCATTTTCACATTACTTGCGATTTCAATTTTATTAGGATGTAAACAAGGCAAAATTCAAGGACACAATCCTGTCAATAAAAACGTTTCCGATAAAGAAGCACTCTTGGAAGCCATCCAAGAAGCAGAACCAGGAGACCAGATCGTAATGAAAAATGGAGACTGGAACGATCTCGAAATAAAAATAAATGCCAGCGGAACGGAAGACAATCCTATCACCCTATGTGCAGAAACAGCAGGAAAGGTTACGCTTAGCGGAAAGTCAGATTTACAATTAGGCGGAGACTACATCCATGTGCGAGGCCTGAAATTTACCAATGGCTTTTCCCCCTCTAGATCAGTGATTACCTTTTCAGTAGCAGACACTGTAGCTAATCATTGCACAGTGACAGACTGTGCCATCATAGACTACAATAAACAGCAAAGAAACTTTCAAGACCTTTGGATTTTGCTCAAAGGCAAACACAACCAAATAGACCATTGTTATCTTGCGGGAAAATCCAATCGCGGACCAACGGTACGTGTAGATTTAGAAGGCAATCAGAACATCAACAATCACCACAAGATTATCAACAACCATTTTGGCCCTCGTCCTCCTAAGGGTGGCCCGAGTGCGGAGACTATTCAGATTGGCAATAGTTATACCTCCATGTGTCCGAGTTACACAATGATAGCAGACAACTTTTTTGACGAGTGCAATGGCGAAGTGGAAGTGATCTCCAGCAAAACGAACTTCAATGAATTTCGCAACAATGTATTTTATAAAAGCGAAGGGTCTTTGGTGACGCGCCATGGAAATTATTGCATCGTAGATGGAAACTATTTTATCGGAACGGATGAGTCAGAAAATTATGGCGGGGTGCGCTTGATTGGGACGGGACATACCGTTACCAATAATTATTTTTACAAACTAAAAGGCACCGCATTCCGAAGTCCGTTAGCGGTGATGAATGGAATTCCGAAGTCGCCGCTCAATCGCTACATTCAAGTAACGGATGTGACGGTAGCGCACAATTCCTGGATTGATTGCCAGTCACCACTACAGTTTGGCATAGGCTCCAACGTCAGCCAGAAAGACGTGCTCCCCGCTTCAGAAATCCGCTCTGCCAGACCGAAAAGAACCGTCGTGGCTAATAATTTGATCTACAATTCTACTGGCGACAAGACACCCGTCGTAGCGCATGACAAGTTGGATGGGATACAATTCGAAAGCAATATCATACAAAACCAAGACGTAGCTTTTGAAGCTATAGAAGGAATCCATTCTGCCAACTTTGAACTCCAAAAATTAGCACAGTATGTCATGGCACCAGGTGCCGATTTCCCAGACACCGATGCATTCGAAGGCTATGGGTTTGATCAGTTTGACAAAGATCTGTTTGGCAGCTCTAGAACAGAGAGTAATGCTATCGGTGCTATCAATGGAAGTCCGAGCACCTCACCAGATATTTTTGATTTCACAAAATATGGTGTGTCTTGGGAATATCGCAAAGACAGAAATCGTAAGATATCCAACTTCACTGTAGCTACTCCCAAGGAGCTAGTAGAAGCATTATCTAAGGCGAGCAAGGACGACTTCATACAGCTAGCAGCGGGTGAATACATCATCACTGCTCCTTTGAAGATTGACGAATCTATCGTAATCAATCAGTCCGCTAAAGATAAGGCCAAGGCGACTTTAGTATATCAGGGCCCCGCGGGCACGCCTCTTTTTGAGATGAATCCGAAAGGGGAACTTACCCTAGAAAATGTAAACCTTCGCGGCCAATCTATACAACACGCATTTGCCAGTCTCAAAGAAAATATGTCTAGCCTCTACAATCTTACACTCAACGAATGTACAATAGAAAACTTTGATTACATTTTGAAGGCTTACAAGTATTCCTTCTCAGATGAAATTCTATTGTCCAATTCTACTTTTAAGAATTGCAAAAATGGCCTCGAACTTTCCGAAGAGATCGAAGATAAGGGGGAATACAATGCAGAGAACATTTCGATCATCAATTGCCAATTTGAAAACATTTCCGCCAATGTGGTAGATTATTATCGCGGCGGATATGACGAGTCCACCGTTGGAGGCAATCTGAAGATTTCCGATAGCACTTTCACGAAATGCGGCGCGAAAGAAAAGAACAAAATATTATTGAATACCTACGGGATTATCAATGTCGACATTTCCAATAACACCTTCACCAATAATGCTGTACAGCTGGTCGCACAATTATGGGGTGCCAAAAACAACAGTCACTCTAACAACAAGATCAGCAATTCTGGAAAAATTGTAGTAGAAGAAAATCTAAAATTGAAGCTTCTTTATTAATAGGATTTTTAGGGCGTGACCCTGGTATGTGAGGCCCCCAAGAATGGCGCCCTCACATACCAGGGTCGGGCTCTCCAGGGGTCCGCCGTTCGGCTCCCGTCCTGCGGACCAAGCCCTTCTGATCCCTCACGCGGGATACTAAATTTATGAATTTGTGGTTTTTATATAGTATCTTTAAAAAGAACAAAAATGATTTAAATAATTAACCAATATAAACAAACTAATGTCACCAAAATTAATCAGATCAAAAATCCTATCTCAGATACTACTAGCCCTATTTTGCTTTTCCTCAGTAGGTCTTTTCAGCAGCCCTTATCCTATCAAAAAAACGGATTCCAAAACAACAATTATTGATAGACCCATCCCCAAAGGAAAACCAAAGCTCGAAAAGAAAGTCAAAAAACTCAAAAAGAAATTAGCTAAAATTCAAGAGAAGAAAGAAAAGGGTAAGGCTGGAGGTGTACTACTAATTGTAGGGGCTGTATTATTATTAGTTGGAATAATACTAATAGCTGCCATTGACTCTGCAAACGATTTAGAAGGAGCCTGTCTTCAATTATTTTTCGGACTTGTACTGTTTACTGCAGGGGTGGTCTGTTTGATTATTGGGTTTATATTTAGTGTGGTTTCGTGAGGTGGGGTATGCGGATCTTAGATTGATTATTTTTAAAATAAAAAAGAGTCAGAAAAATATAGGATTTATATCCGACACTATGTCGGATATAGCATGTTA
>CAYWOZ010000195.1:0-6581 GCA_964458675.1 uncultured Saprospiraceae bacterium | reverse complement strand
AAGAAACTCAAGTTCAATTATCTTGGAAGAACCTAATTTTATAAGCTTGAGAAGAATGGATAGTACAGTGGTATCCGTTTATTCTCTTTTTGTATCCTCCACAAGTTTTGCGGGTGATATTATTGATAGCGTAAAAGAAGCCGATAAAAGAACATTCGACGTCTTCCCAAACCCCAACACTGGTTCTTTCACTCTAGACGGTCTCGACAACTACGAATCCCTATCCATCTTCGATATCCAAGGCAGACTAATTAAAACCTATCCGGAGTACACCACTCAGATCGAGATAGAATCAAAAGGCTTGCGCATCCTGAAAGTAGAAATGGGAGATGGAAGGATTTATTCTAAGAAGGTGACTTGTTATTGAGGCATCTAAATCTAGCCCAGGCAGGGCGATAGAAAATAGGATAGGACGTGAGTCCTATCTCTAATTATGACATTAGGTTGAGCCCAGTCAGGGCGGCAGAAATGGATAGGTTACCAAAGAAAGTTTTCATCATATTCCATATCATATTTTTTTAACAATGCAATGTCTTCTTCTTTAAAAGATGTTTTAATATGGTGCTCCCTTTGATTTGAGATATAATCAATAACAACTTGTACGTGACTAGGACTAACGGAAAAAGCCCCATATCCATCTTGCCAATAAAAATCATTAAGAAGGACATCCTTGGATTTGAACCATCTAGAAGAATTGGATTTTATTTTTTGGCAAAGGGTGCTTACAGAAATATTTCTAGATACAGAACAAAGAATATGAACATGATTTAGATGACCGCCTACTCTAAGACTAGGAGACTTCAATTCCCTGCAAATTCCGCCAAGGTACTCGAACAAAAATTGCTCATGTTTTGGCAAAATCAGTGGGGCTAAATTTTTTGTGCTGAAAACAATGTGCATGTAGTTTTTGACAAGTGATTGACCCATTTTTTCTATTGTAAGATGAAAAATAATGAAGATACTATTTATACTCAAAAGAAATTGGTTTGGGACTTTTCTACTATTTCTTTTGGGCACTATCTTCGTTAAAAAATCTCGCTGATGCTAAGGCATCGCCTCTATTTTTTGCCTTAATAGTGCCCAAAATAAAGCCGTATAAATTGTCCCAAACCACTTTCCATTGAGTATATCTAATATAATTCTTGAGTTTGCTGCCGTCCTGTCTGGACTCCATTTTGGATGAATCTATAAGTAGGGTTTACACCCTACCCTTTGTTCTGTCGTCCCCCGCAATAAATGCGGGGCAAGCAATCCTGGACTACTATAACATTAAAAGAAACTGATGAAAGAATAGTTAACATCTTCCCAAACCCCAACTCTGGCTCTTTCACTCTAGACGGACTCGACAACTACGAATCCTTATCCATCTTCGACATCCAAGGCCGACTTGTAAAAAGCTATCCCGAGTACACCACTCAGATCGAGATAGAATCAAAAGGCTTGCACGTCCTGAAAGTAGAAATGGGAGATGGAAGGATTTATTCTAAGAAGGTGACTTGTTATTGAGCGGAGATTAATAAGTGTTGCTTATTAAACACATTATGATTATATTTGTAGTAAATAAGCGACAATGTGAACTCTAAGAAGACTATTTTACTACCTAAGTACCTTAAAATTTTTGAACAAGTGGGTGAAAATATTAAACTCGCCCGAAAAAGACGGAAGCTTACTACAGAACAAGTGGCTGAACGTGCAGGGATTCACAGGGCTACCTTATATAGGATCGAAAAAGGAGATCCAGCTGTTGCCTTTGGTCACTATTTTAATGTAATGCGGGTGTTTAATCTTCAAGATGATTTTTTAAAATTGGCGGTTGATGATATCTATGGAAGGAAATTGCAAGACCTAGATTTATTATAGCATCATGTCTAGAGGAAAGTTCGATATATATGTGTTTGCAGATTGGGAGGAATTGGGTCAGCCAATCCTGATAGGATTATTATCTGCTCACTTCGCAAAAGCAAAGAAGGCATTTAGTTTTTCCTATGATAAAGAATGGTTGAAGAATAAAAGCCATCATTTCCTTGACCCTGATATTGGATTTTATTCTGGTGCGCAATTTCCTTCTCGGAAAACTAATTTTGGTATCTTTTTGGACAGCATGCCTGATACATGGGGACGGACATTGATGAGGCGCCGCGAAGCCCAAAATGCTAGAATCAAAAAAGAAAAATTAAAAACACTCTACGATATAGATTACTTACTCGGTGTGTATGATTCTAGTAGGATGGGGGCGATACGATTTAAGACTGCAATTGAAGGAAATTTCTTAGACGAAGATATTGATCACCCAACACCACCTTGGTCATCTTTAAGAGAGTTGCAGGAAGCTGCAAGACAACTAGAAGGTGATAAAGTAAACATAGATTTACGAAAATGGCTTGCAGTTCTCATCGCACCTGGTTCTTCATTGGGTGGAGCTAGACCAAAAGCAAATATTTTTGATAACGATAAGAATTTATGGATTGCAAAATTTCCCGCAAAATCAGATGTAATAGACAAAGCAGCTTGGGAGTATCTGGCGTATAAATTAGCAATAGACTGCGGCATCGAAATGGCGGAATCTAAAATTGAAAAAGTCAGTGGGGCGCACCATACTTTTTTAACCAAACGTTTTGATAGGAATAAGGAAAAGAGAATTCACTTTGCATCTGCTATGACCATGACCGGAAATACAGAGGAAAGTATTAGAGATGCACCACCTAGTTATTTAGAAATTGTTGAATTTATAGAAAACTATGGAGTTGATATAAAGTCAAACCTTCATCAATTGTGGCGTAGAATTATTTTTAATATTTCAATTTCCAATACAGATGATCATTTAAGAAACCATGGATTTATTCTAAAGGAAAAAGGCTGGGGCTTGTCTCCTGCCTATGATATAAATCCATCTATCGATAAAGATGGATTATCCTTGAATATTGATATGGATGATAATGCTTTGAGTATTGACTTGGTAAAGAGCGTAGGGAAGTTCTTTAGACTATCTGAACCAGGAATGGACAAAATTATTGATGAGGTTTTATCGACGGTGAGTAATTGGAAAATTGTTGCTCAAAAAATAGGAATATCTCGAAAGGAACAAGAGTTGATGGCTGGAGCTTTTAAGACAGAATTTCTATAGAGTTGCCTAGGATGTATACCATTTCATTTTTACGTGAATTGTCCTAAACGTAGATATCTGTTTTAAAAAAAAAGAATAAACGTCGATGTTTACCAACATCGATGCCGTATACTTATTGCAATTTTTTTGGAATATATATTTGCGTTAGGGCTGGAAACCGAAGCCTCCCGAGAAAATCGGGACTAGCTCGAACGACCTGTCCCGTGCTCGCCATAGGGGGCAATAATAAATCTGCTAAGGGTGTACGGGCCACAATGAACTTCTTTTGCGCAAAGGATATGCAGGATGGGAGCGATAGCGATCAGTACACAGGCTGCCTTTTTCTGGCAGACTGGGTACCGACCGAATAGGGAGTCCGGAGGAGCCTGACCCGTGTAGAGCCTGGTGCGAGGTAAAGGGATGCGCCCAAATTCTTATTATAAAGAAAAGTATACGAATCTAGATTGTTGATAATCACCCCCTTGAAGAGCAGAAAATATTACCCTCTCAAATCGTATAAATATTCTTGCTGGACTATGCTATTTGTATAGAAAATACTATTTTTGCGTTCATTTTCGAAATGAGCGGGCGTGATGGAATTGGTAGACATGCTAGACTTAGGATCTAGTGCTTCACGGCGTGAGAGTTCGAGTCTCTCCGCCCGCACACTTTCGAGATTTCTTTTCGTATCTAAAATTTCCAAAATATGTCCGTTGTTACCAAAGAAAACGTTGACGCATTGAATGCAACCATCACCGTTACACTTCAACCGGAAGACATCAATCCAAAGCTCAATCTTGAGCTCAATAAAATAAGAAAAACCGCTTCGCTTAAAGGATTTAGAAAAGGTAAGACACCCATCGGATTCATCAAAAAAATGTATGGGCCAGGGGTCATGAATGACGTAGTCAATACCTTGCTGCAAGAAGAACTTACAAAATTTTTAAAAGAAGAAGAAGGTAAATTTTTAGGCCAGCCTATTCCTTCGTTGGACCATGAGCAGATGGATTTGAATATCAACGAGATCAGTGACTTGGTGTTTAAGTTTGACTTGGGCTTGGCGCCAGAATTTGAGGTGAAAGGTTTGGATAATGTATTTACGCATTACGACGTGAAGCTAGACGAGAAGGCAATAGACGAAGAAGTAGCAACCCTCAAGAAGCAACTTGGCGATAGAAAGGAGGTCGAAAAGAATATCGAAGAAGGAGATTTCTTTAAGGTAGAAGCGGAAGAAATAAAAGAAGACGGAACGACTGGTTGGGCGACGACCATCTCTCTACTATACAAGTCGATGACACCTGAAGCTCAAAAACTATTTTTGGGTAAAAATAAAGGGGATGAGGTGGAGTTTGACGCTTCGCAGCTTGAGGCTGGAAAAGACGAAGCGTATATGCGTAAGTATATACTGAGTGTAACGGAAGCGGATGAGGACACAGAAATTGGAAATAATTTTAAAGGGAAAATCTCAGAGATTTTACGAGTCTTCCCAGGTGAGTTTAATGAAGATACGCTTAAGAAGGCTTTTGGAGAAAATACTGAAATCAAGGATGAAGCGGGTGTACGAGAGTATATCGGTGGGGAAATGAGTAAGTGGACGGGTAAGCAAACAGATAGTATCTTGATGCGCGAGATTCATGATAAGTTAATCGAAGCCAATGACCTGACTTTTCCAAAAGAATTTCTACAAAGATGGTTGAAAGTAAGCGCTGAGAATCCTGATCAAGTGGATAATTCTGATGAGGCATACGAGGGTTTTGTGAAAAGCCTAAAGTGGAGACTGATCGCCAACAAGCTGGCGGATAAGCATGAGATCAAAGTCGAAGACGCTGATGTGCTAGAAAGTGGTAAAGCTAACCTGCGTCAGATGTTTGGTGGTGGACAAGGTGTCGATGATGCTATGATCACGCAATATGCAACACAAATGTTGGAGCAAGAAGAGTTCTTCAATAGATCATACGCTTCTGCCTTCAACGATAAAATTCTTTCTGTCATGAAAGACGAAGTAAGTACTGAAAAGAAAGAGGTAGATAAGGAAGAGATAGAGCAAATCATGGAAATCTTCAGGAAGGCAGATGAAGCGAAAGCAATAACAGCGGAAGAAGAATAGAAAGAAGACATTAGACCTTAGAAATTAGACAAAAAAAAGATGTTAGACCTTAGAAATTCGAAGTTAGACGCTGGTTTGTCTAATATCTAAGGTCTAGTTTCTAATATCTCCTACCAGATTAAATAGGAAAATATGTCTCTATAATTGTCACATTGATTAAATTGAGGCGTAATATCTAATTAACTGAATTCCACAACTTGAAAGGGTAAAAAACCGTTTCTTCTTAAAAGCAAAATATGTTTTCAAAAGACGAATTTAATAAGTATGCTGTAAAGCACTTAGGGCTGAATAGCCAGACCTTACATGACTACCAAAAACATACGGATGCCCATGCCAATATCAGCAATGATGGGATTATCCTTAGACCAAATATCATAGAAGAACGCCAGATGAACGTGGCCATCATGGATGTATTCTCTCGTCTGATGATGGATAGAATTATCTTTTTGGGTTCACCAGTGGTCACTGAGGTGGCGAATATCATCCAGGCACAACTTTTATTTTTGGAATCTACAGACCCAAAGAGAGATATTCAGTTGTTTATCAATTCTCCAGGTGGATCTGTAATCGACGGTCTTGGTATCTACGATACGATGCAGTATGTAAGCCCAGATGTAGCTACGATTTGTACAAGTATGGCCGCTTCTATGGGAGCAGTATTATTGTCAGCAGGTGAAAAAGGGAAGCGTTCTGCACTGCCACACTCAAGAGTGATGATTCACCAGTTGTCAGGAGGCATGCAAGGTACTTTCAGTGATATGGAGATTAGATACCAGTTGTCTAAAGATTTGAGACAAGAACTGTATGGTATTTTGGCTAAGCATTGTGGTAAGACATTTGAGCAGATCGAGGCAGATAGTGATAGAGATAATTGGATGGTGGCACCAAAGGCTAAGGAATATGGTCTAATTGACGAGGTTTTGGATAAGAAAAACCCAAGAAAAGACGATTCGAAAGCGTAATTTATAGATTAAGCTAGAATTTCACGATATTTGAGCCTATCAATGCACATTGGTAGGCTCTTTTTACAAAAAATAGTATTGATACCTGAATTTATACGTTAGAATTAGGGTATTGCCCATAGCCGAGGGCTAGCATTTAATTTACCAAGGCTAGATAACCCAAAAATATTTACCTGATGAGAAAGAATGAAAAAGGATTTAGATGTAGTTTCTGCGGAAGAGATAAAGCTGAAGCGCTTATATTGATTGCAGGCGTAGATGGCCATATTTGTGAGACCTGTGTAGAGCAGGCGCAAGAAATCATTGCGGATGAATTATACTCTTCTCAGCAGCACGTAGAGCAAGAAGATGGCATGGGAGTTGACTTGGTACTTCCTATGGATATCAAGAAACACTTGGATGAATATGT
>CAYWOZ010000194.1:0-6584 GCA_964458675.1 uncultured Saprospiraceae bacterium | reverse complement strand
CAACAATCATTATCATTTTGTTGGCAGGCAAAAGAGAAAAAATAAGTCTAAGTAAATTTTAAAAGTTGCCGTTGAGGCTGATGATTACATTCCTACCGGGTGCGGCGATGGAAGAAGAAAATGGAACATAGAATTTGTCAAAGGCATTTTCAATGGCTAGATTGATGCTGAGTTTGTCATTGATTTGATACTTGGTGTAGAAATTGAAAATCGTCCAGCCCGTAGAACCGATAAATGAAATCTCGCCGGCATCATCTAATACCCAAGGTGTAAAATCTAAGTTATCAGAAGTACCTTCTCTATCTGCTACTCCATTTTCATCGATATCGTTTATCGCATAGTCTTCAATCGCTTTGGTGCCATTGAATCGTATTTGGCCTTCTAGATGCCATTTTTTGGTCTTGAAAGTAAGCCCTAGATTTCCGTATGTCGGCGGGATATGCGCAAAAGGTATTATGGTGTCCTGAACAAACTCGTTGCTAAAACTACTGGTGCCTTCTGTGAAATGTATTCCGCCTTCAAAAATTAATTTGTCTTTTAAGTTGTAATTGAAATCAAAATTGAGTCCTCTAATCTGCGCGGTTTGCGCATTGACTCTAATCGAGGTTTGAAACACCTCGCCTCCTATCTCTAGAGTATCTGTTTCTCCACTTGCTAATTGAAGCGGGCCATCTACTTGTATA
Organism: uncultured Saprospiraceae bacterium; assembly: GCA_964458675.1. Classification (GTDB taxonomy): domain Bacteria; phylum Bacteroidota; class Bacteroidia; order Chitinophagales; family Saprospiraceae; genus JALZVN01. The sequence goes on along the minus strand of CAYWOZ010000194.1, from coordinate 5,901 downwards.
ATGGCATCCTTCAAATCAGTGATGTACCCTGTTGCACTCAGTCGTAACAAACTACCCCTATTATTTTCTCTATCCAACTTACCAAATCCTTTGGCGATGGTCAATTCTTTATTGATAGAAGTCTCGGGAACAAGATCAACATTAGGCACTGCTATCCTTCCTCTCCGCACTCTTATACGTGCAAAGTCATCAATGTTAGGAGACCTAAATGCTGTAGCAATATTAGCTTTGACGTGGAATCCCCCTTTCGTCTGGAATCCTCCTCCCAGACCCCAAGTCAAATTATTATTTTGATATTCTAAGCCATCTATAAATTCTTGCGGCCAAGCAATTCGGTCAGATGCTAGATAAGACAGTCCTATGTTGACAGAGCTATAGCGTGCACCACCTTGTAGATTAAAACGCTGGTCAGGACTGCGCCAGCGATAGCCAAGATAACCACCAAATGTATTGTATGTGCTCCCACCACTTGGATATCTAGTCGTTTCGCCTTCACCTATAGCCACTGTACCTTCATCCACTCTAGTCTGGGATACGACGGAGGTAACGGTGTTATAATTGGCATCGACTCCGTAGGTGAATTTGTTGAGTTCTCTATCATCAAAAAACTTGGTGAAATCTCCTGTATAAGATTGAATTTTTACATTTTCATCTTGTCTTTCTCGCGTAATATTACCAAACAATCTAGTATTTCTGTCTTCATCTATATCCTGGTAGGAAGCAATAATAGTCGCTTTGTCATAAAGCGCTGTAGGATTGAGAAATCTACCTTTTATAGATGCTAAGACTCTTTTTTGAGGGCCATAAAACCACTCTGCATATTTTAAATCATCTGCTGCAGATAAGGTATCAACTAGTCTGTCAAATCGTGGTACATCTGAACTGGTAGAAAACTGAAAGTTTCCTATGAAGTAGGTATGGTCACTCGGCTGGAATCTTATCTTTTCTAAAAGGTCAACCTGATTATATCCGCTGTCTTCGAGGATAGCTGGGTTGGGATTTTTACGCACTTGATCTACTCCAGCAGTCTGCACAAAGAATGGTCGGAAGCCGAAGCCTTCATACTCTGGAGTTCTATTCGTACCCGTGCGAAGACTCTCGAAAACAGAAACAGAGGCACTCGTAAGGAAGGCCCATTTCTTATATCCATAATTCAAATCAATGTGCCCCGTTTTTTCAAAGGTTGCCGTTGCAAATCTTCCATAAATATTCAAGTCTGAAAGATGGTCTTCCTCTGTGCGGTTGAGCTGTGGGTCTCGGGTTCTAAAATGTACTACCCCACCCAATGCATCACTACCATAGGTTATAGAACCTGGTCCGTAGATGACCTCTATCTGGTCGAGGATAGAGTTATCTAGGGTGATGGCATTCTGTAAATGTCCTGATCGGTAAATCGCATTGTTGAGTCTAACTCCATCCACTACTAACAAAACTCGACTCGCCTCAAAACCTCTAAGTATCGGACTACCTCCTCCCAACTGTGAACGTTGGACATAGGCGCCACCTAATTTTTCAAGGGCATCAGCCGTCGTCGCTGGGTTCTTTACTTTTATTTCTTTAGAAGATATTTGCTTTACGTCATATGGTATCTCTTCGATGGCATCATCTGTACGTCCTATTTTACCCACTACTACCACCTCGTCCAGCGTTTCTATCTCTGGCTGCATTTTGATAAACTTGTTGGCAATTAGGATTTGCTTTATAGTAATTTTTTTGGTTTGGTATCCTAGATAGGTAAAGGTAACGGAATCTCTGTACGCTACGTCCTCTAAGAATATGTATCCATTTTGATTGGTAATCCCAGTAGCAGAATAGTCATCATTGTTGATAGTAACTCCGACAAGCGCTTGACGGCTTTCACCATCCACTACTTTGAAACCGATATCATAACTTTGGGAAAAGAGAGAAGGAACGCTAAAGAGAATTAGACATAGCAATAGCAGTAAGGAACTTGGGTTCGCGTTCTGAAACACTTTAGACCAGATTGATTTGGCTGTTTTCACTTACAATTAATTCGCTAAACTATTAACTCAACTATGTTTGATTAACCTTACGGTGAAGGTTGTACCTTTATTCACTACAGAAGATTTCACAAAAATCTTGCCAGAGTGGTAAGATTCTATGATCCTTTTTGCTAGGGAAAGCCCTAGTCCCCAGCCTCTTTTTTTAGTAGTAAATCCAGGTTCAAAGACCGTTTTTAGCTTATTCGGCGGAATCCCACTGCCTGTATCCGATAAATCGATGATAATATGGCTATTATCCTCTGAAATAGTAGCTTTTATGACCCCTTTGCCATCCATGGCGTCTAAGGCGTTTCTGATTAAGTTTTCTATAACCCAGTTGAACAAAGGTGGGTTTATTTTGGCCATAAAGCCCTGATTTTCAGAGGGAAACTCAAAGCTTACCTTCCGCGGAGCCCGCTTTTCCATATACTGTCGGCATTCCGCTAGCTGATGGGCGACACTTAGGGTCTCTAGCTTGGGTGTAGAGCCAATTTTGGAGAATCGATCTGCGATGAGGTTGAGCCGCTCTACATCATGCTCTAACTCTGTCACAATCTCCATAGTTTCTTCATCCTCTGATTTCATTAGCTTGAGGTTCTCCAACCAAGCTATAATAGCACTTATCGGGGTACCCAGCTGATGGGCCGTCTCTTTGGCCATACCTACCCAGACTTGGTCTTGTTCTGCCTTCCTAGCGATGCTGAACGCGATGTAACCTATGCCAATAAAGGCTAGAAAAAGGAAGGCCTGTATCCAGGGAAAGTATTGGAGGAGAGTGAGAATGCGAGTCTGTTTATAGTAAGCTAACTTAGAGTAGCCATCTCCCCCCTTGATAGGCTCGATTCCTGATGCCTTTATCTTTTCTAATTCTTTTTCAAGATCTGCACCTTCAGGAAAGTTTATACTATTAGCTTCTTCAACTTTTCCAGTCTCTCCAACAAGTAGGACAGGGATATCTGTTATCTGCGAAGTAACATAATTCTCCATTGTGAAGTTATCCTCAGGATGTCGGTTAGGATCACTGTTACTTTGGACGGCTTTGAAAAACAGGTCTACCTTTGTTCTTTCATCATTGGCCAATTTACTAGCCAAATAGTTGGTGAAAATCATGGAAATAATCATGATGCTTATCCCAGCTATCGCCAGGTATATCTTCCATCGTGATTTTTTCTGATAAATATCCACTAGTGTAATTTACGGTTTTCCAAGTAAGTCTGTTTACGCAGTATACTATTTTCTCTGACGCTAAGATAGAACAAGTTGAAATCAGCGATGTGATAATTTCCACTAATCAGCAAAAAACTGCCTGGAAACTTGGGTTTTACCACCCATAATAGGCCATTATGGATCTCCGCTCCAACCAGATTGGCCACAAAACCCTTTTCGAATTTGGCCAATACGGAGCCTGGATTCTTGTCTTTAGAGACTTTATTTTCTTGGGTAGTCCATGATAGAGGGTTGGAAACTGCGATATGGCTTCCTTGAGCATGTTTCTTGGGAAGAATGCCTTCTTTGTAAGTCCGCCAAGAACAGAAACATCCCGTTTGCTCTGGCGATTCGCATATAGGTATATTGTCAAAGCTATCTTTTGGGACGGGCATACCGATGAGGTAAGCCGCTACTAACTGCTCTCTCAGCTTTGGGTCATTATCTATACGCTCTTGCATCAGTCTACCCATGTGAGTAGTCCCTTGACTATGTGAGGCGATGATAAAAGGGCGGCCATTATTTTCATTTTGAAGATAATATTCGAATGCCGCTTTCACATCCTCATATGCAAAATCGAAGGCCTTTTTCGCCAAGTCTTTTTTCTTGGTGAAATAGGCTTTCAAATGCGCTTGTCTGTAATAAGGTGCAAACACTCGACCTGTTCCATTAAAAATACTGGCCTGATGTAAGATGGTTCCGTCGCTTGTTTTTTCTCTTAGCTTCTCGTCGGTCACGCTTCCATTCCACTGTCTATTTGGATTGCCTTTGGTATGCGTAGTCGGGTGTAAGAAAAAAACATCGACCTTACTTCCTTTCTGATTGTCTTGGAGTGCTGCATCGGGAACTCGATCGGCATTGTCTTCCTTATCAGGATGCGCTGCCCAGTAATACAGGTCGCTATAATCTGGTGCAGTCTGCCCATGCAGTTGACCGATCAAAACAATATAGCTTATCCAAAGCAAATTCTTCATATCCCTCTTCATTTATTGCAAAGATATAATGTTCATTCCTGTTGTGGTATTGCCTTTTGCAATAAATAAAAATTGTTCCTTATCTTTGTTTGCACTTATTAACAAAACGCTTTTCATCGTCTTGCTACGTACTCTTCTTTTTTCTATTTTTTGTTTTGGGTTGTTTACTGTTGCACATTGTCAGAAAAGTGATAAGGGTAGGATTAAGAAAGTTTATCTAGATAAAGAGAATAACGAAATTACGAAAGCTAAATTTAAGCTAAAAACGAATTATGCAGTTAATTTAGATATCAATCTTACAACTGACTCTGTAGGTCTATACAAGCTATATACCAGACAAAGATTTGGTGAGATAAATCCACAAAAACTTACAGCAGTCCAATCTGAAATCAAAAATTCTTTACAAAAAGATATTGACTTTTCTAAGGACATTGCATTTGGATATTTCCCGGAACTACCAAAATGCAATAAAGAGTTTAGTGGCTATTCTTTTTATCTCAATGAGCCAAGATTCAATGATTATAATATACCATACTATGCTGTACTTAGCCCAAAATCTCCAAAGGAGCAGTATACGTTTCCTCACTATGTAGATACCACAAACATTTTTGAAAAAATATTTGCTGATGAATTAGTGGTTTGTAATATGGATGGTACTTAGGCCTAATGGTCAGTTTAGGGTTTACCTTGGTGAAGGAGGGCCAGACATTTTTGACAATCTACATAAGAAATGGGCAAATACTTATATTACTAAGTCCATGAAAGGCATCTTTCAAAACTCCCTTAGGTAAGGAAGAAAATAAAAAGAAATTGGAGGTTCTAGCTCGATAATTGATTGTTGATTGAGGGCATAGAGTCTCTCTGTAGCACAATGGAGATATGTGCATTATCTAACATGGTTATATCCAGTATAATCATTTTTATGATATGCTAATTCCTACTCTTTTCTTTAGTCCTGATTCGAAGATTTTTATCAACGTTTCAATAGTAATATTATCCTTCCCATTTTCAATCCTAGAGATATAACTCTTCTTCGTGCCAATTTTTTCAGCTAATTCAGACTGAGTCATTTTGGCTTCTTTTCTTGCCTGTTTTAGCATTACACTTATATAAAATCTTTGCGCCTCTTCCTGGAACTCATTACGCTTTTTTGTACCTGTTTTACCATATTTTTCCTGAAGTAATTCAGAGGCTGTATGTACTTTTTTCACATCAATTTTTTTTCTTCTCATCGAAATACTGCTTTTTGATTTTATCGGCTTTTTGAAGTTCTTTCTTAGGAGTCTTCTGCGTCTTTTTTTGAAACGAATTAAAAAGTATTACCAAGTTATTCCCATCGAAACAACAAAAAGTTCTGTATATATTTGATTGTGCTTCAATTCTTATTTCATATAAGTTATTTGAGTCTTTTAATTTTTTGAAAAATTTAATTGGAATCTGTTCGGCTTGCATTATGATTACAAAAACATAATCATATTTCTTTTGAATAGAACTTGGTAAGTCGTTATAGAAGTCAAGAAAATATTTCTTGAAAAATACTAGTTCTCGTAATTTTAACACACTTCAAAGTTAACCTAAAAGTTAACTAAGTGCAAGTTTTTAATTTCTTTTTTCTTGGAAATAAAAAGTCGTATGTTTTGTCTCCATTCAGGGTTTAAAGAAGTCACTTCGTCGCATTCTCTATCAAACGCTTATAAAAACGTATCGCATCTAAATAA
>CAYWOZ010000193.1:0-6590 GCA_964458675.1 uncultured Saprospiraceae bacterium | reverse complement strand
GTTACAAAAAAGCCATCAGTAGGCTGCAATACTTCAAATTCAAACTGCACTGCTACAGGCTGAGCTGTACTAACACCTGACAATTGTATTGCGCCAGCATTTATAAAATTTGATGTATTATCTCCTACACAAAATTCAAATGGTCCTCCTGATAACTCACCGCCGTCTACTTCACAATCTTCTTCTTGTGCAATGACGCTTTTAACTGGTGCCCATTTATCGTCCCAAGGAAAGTCGAATGAATTTTGTATCCGATCCCATTGAGCTTTGAATGTGCTCTCATAAGTAATATGAGATTCATTTGCAAAAATGAATCCTACACTAAATATAGAGCATAAAATAAGTAATATTTTTTTTTTCATGATTTGGTGTTTTTTTTCAAAGACTAATTAAATCAGAACCGTAGAAACATTACTATCCTATACTTGCCAAGTGTAGATGGAAGATTATTGAAAAAAGTATGAAAATTTCAGCAGTCAGAGGCTTTGGAAAAAGCCTATTTAGAATGGTCTGTATTTAACAAGTGTCGATGTTTAATAAAAAAATTAGATGATTTAAAAATTATAAATATTAGTTAAGGGTTTAATAGATTTTACTAAATATAGTTATCGAATTTATGGGCTGTAATCGTTTATAGAAATTGATTATTGATGACCAACAGTTATAGTAATAAAAATATCAAAGTTAAGCTTAGACATTACTATCCTAGGTGAAGATTGAACATCACTGTAATTTTGTACTAAATATTATATGTAAATAGCAAGAAAATTTGCTAATTGGCGCATCATCAATCAAGGCACATATAGTAAGGTGCGAGATAATGAAAAAAGCGTATGTAGAATGAAAAGCTTTATTTAAGAGTTAATTAAATAAAACCTTTAGTGTCTGTTTTCTTAAATCACTTCAATGAGAAGATCATTAGATTTGATTCTTGTATATTTTTTCGTCCTTAGCTTGTATACAAAATAAGATTCTCGAATTTCTTATTTTCTACTTCTAATAATAGGTCCATACATCTAAAAATTTTAATAATTTGATAATTGTCGAGAATTTTTTATCAAACAAAAAAATGTTTTCTGTAAATTAAGTCTGACTTTTCAGACTCTAAAACCTATTTTCTGTGTGGTGATTAGTTTTGAAATAAATCATCCGTCATTATACTAAACAATACATCTATCTATACAAATTGGTTGTCTAAGCAATCGATGAAAAAAATCGTTTTTTACGTTTTAAATTCAACACAATTACGAACTCTACACCATACGACCTTGTATTACAAGCTATTATGAAAACCAGCCAGATTTGCAATAAAATAATGTTACAACACTATTCGTCGCTGCATAGACACTTTTTTCTTGAAATATAGATGGTGCGTTTCCTACTAAAATATCTTAAAAGCGATTCAAATATTTTTTATTCTTAATTTTAAAAAACTTCGCAAACAAAATCACTTAGTTGTTGCGGTAACTAAATAAAATAAACCCTTTTCTTTTTCGTCACGCCTTTGACAATTTAGCTTGAGGGCAACTGAACGACCACCTACTAGAAGTAGGTGGGTTAAAAAAATAACAACTTAAAGTTGTTTGACATAGCTGCAAATATTACAAACACTACGACAGCTTTTCTTTATCGGAACTTTTATCCTACTAAAGTAGGAGGTTTTAACCAATCATTGAGACCAATAAAATCCGATAATTTTCAAAACAAAAGCCATAGAAATAGCAGTGTGTTCTACTTAAAAGTATTGCAATATAGTGGAAGCAAAAAGGCTCTTTTATATAGATGGTCAAAAGTATATTGCCATTAAAATATTTTGCAAGCAATTAAATTCTGATTATTTTATTATCGCGCAGTGCCGAAGGCATGAAGCTCGACAAGCGGAGCGCGTGAGGGACAATGCGGTGGTAGTGATATCCTTTTTTTTGTGGGCGGCGTAGAGACCCAAGATTTTGCGTCTGTACAACCGCGCGGTCAAAAACGGATACAAACGGACGACGCGGTCACGCCGCAAGGTCGTGATGGCCCCCAACAATCATTATCATTTTGTTGGCAAGCAAACAATCATTATCATTTTGTTGGCAAGCAAATAAGCATACCTGAAAAAAGGCACATAAAATATATAGCATAGTCAACCGCTTTAGATAAATAGTGTTAGGTTGGGGACAATTATAAAATGTCGAGTACATGAAAACAGTAATCGTAGGAGCGGGTGTTGCTGGCATGGCGGCAGCTATCAGAATGGCTTGTCAAGGGCATACGGTGTCTGTCTATGAAGCCAACAGCTATCCGGGGGGTAAGCTCTCTGAATTTAGGCTCGGAGATTTTCGCTTTGATGCTGGCCCATCCTTATTTACAATGCCTTCTTACATGGAAGATTTGTATGCTCTTGCTGGAGTACCTATGGAAGAGCATTTTATTTATGAGCGATTGGATATCGTCTGTAACTATTTTTGGGAAGATGGCACGCAAGTAAATGCTTATGCCGATGAAAAGAAGTTTGCAGATGAACTCGTGAAAAAACTAGGCGTTGACGGAGATACAGTTTCTAGAATTCTGAATGATAGTCAACGAAAGTATGATATCTGCGGAGAAATATTTTTAGAAAAATCATTGCATAAGTGGAAAACATGGATGCAGCCCAAAATACTAAAAGCGATGATGCTGACTCCTACTTTGGATTTATTCAGAACTATGAATGATACCAATAGTCGGATTACAAAACATCCAAAACTAATACAGCTCCTCAATCGATACGCCACCTATAATGGTAGCAATCCATATAAAGCTCCTGGCCTGCTGACGGTGATACCTCATTTCGAATATAACATCGGTGCATTCGTGCCTACAGGGGGGATGAACAATATCACAAAGTCATTATATGCCTTGGCGCAACAGAAAGGTGTAACATTTCACTTCAACAAGAAAGTCGACAAAATCAATCTGAGCAATTCTTTTGCAACAGGAGTCACTGTAGATGGAGAGGCCATATCATGTGATCAAGTCATTTCGAATATGGACGTCTATGGTACCTATAAAAGGCTTATGCCTGAAGCAAAGCATCCTGAGCGTACCTTAGCTCAAGAGCGCTCTACCTCAGCGGTAATATTCTACTGGGGTGTAAATGGGGAGTTTAATGAATTGGATGTACATAATATTTTATTTAGCGATAACTATAAAGCCGAATTTGAATCCATGCAAAATGGAGAAATCTACGAAGATCCAACGGTATACATCAATGTAACTAAAAAATATGCGCCATCCGATGCACCTGTAGGATGTGAGAACTGGTTCGTAATGATTAATGCGCCCTATCAGTCTGGGCAAGAATGGGATAGTCTGATAGAGAATACAAGAGCACAAATCATTGAAAAAATAAATCGGATACTTAAGATTGATATCGAGCCTCTAATCATAGAGGAATCACTTTTGGACCCTAGAACCATCGAATCAAAAACATCATCACACTTAGGAGCGCTGTATGGAAGCAGTTCGAATAATAAGATGGCGGCATTTATGCGGCATGCAAACTTTAGTAGTAAAATAAAGAATGTATACTTTTGTGGTGGTTCTGTACATCCAGGCGGTGGAATACCACTTTGTTTGTTGAGTGCCAAAATAGTAGATGAAATCATGCATCCATGAAAGTGAATCTGGCGATAGCATTTTTAGCAATTATTTATTTAGTAGGATTGGCTGGTATAGGTCTTGAGTATCTGCCTGAGCTGGTAAATGGCACGCCCATAAATCTGCTTCTGTCTATTTTATTAGTACTCATTTTTGATCAGCACAAGACCAAATCCATGCTTTGGTTTGGAATCATCGTTTTTACACTAGGATATGGAATAGAAGTAATAGGTGTGAAATCGGGCAAAATATTTGGGGTATATAGTTATGGTGAAATATTAGGACCAAAGATATGGAACACTCCTTTGATGATGGGGGTCAACTGGTTGCTACTTGTCATAGGAGCAGGAAACCTGGTAGACCAATATCTAAGCAAATTATCTACAATTATTAAAATAGGGATAGCCGCTAGCCTTATGCTTTTCATAGATTTGTTGATAGAACCTATCGCCATACAATGGGGCATGTGGACTTGGAAAAATGTTAATGTGCCTCTACAGAACTATATAGCCTGGTGGCTAATAGCTATCTTGATGTTCGGCATATATTACCAATTCCTAGGCAAGAAGGTCAACAAAGTTGCTAGCGCAGTGTTTATTATCCAATGTGTATTTTTTGCACTATTAAACCTATTAATTTACCTTTGACTCCATGCAGATAATGCTTTACATACTTATCACTTTAGGAACTGTAGCCGCAATGGAATTTGTAGCTTGGTTCGCGCATAAGTATATCATGCATGGAGTTTTATGGGTATGGCATGAGGATCACCACAAGCCACACCATGAAGAGGATGGTTTCTTTGAAAAAAATGATCTTTTCTTCTTGATTTTTGCGGTGCCATCAGCTATCTGCTATACAATTGGGCTGAGCTACCCTGGCTATATGTATTTAACCTTTATAGGGATCGGCATATCCATATATGGTCTAATTTACTTCTTAGTTCATGATGTATATATTCATCGTAGATTTAAGTGGTTTACGCAATTGGACAATAAGTTTTCTCGTGCAATCCTCCGTGCCCATGGATCTCACCATGCAGTACAAACAAAGGAAAATTGTGATTCATTTGGACTTTTGGTGGTAGACAAAAAGTTTTACAAGAAGAAACGTCCTACTAGTTAACATTTTCATCTTTTTTTACCATCTGTTTTATACCTTGTAAAAGATTTAAACCATCGCTATCTATGTGATGGCGCAAGCTATTATTAAAATAACATCGGTAGCCTTCTTTCGCATGACAAAGTTATCAACAAGTTTGGGAAATCGTCAAAAGAAAAGACATGTGGATGAGTATGCCAACATGGATGACTTTCTTGATGACCTCATTCCACAGATTAGGCATTGGAGCGAGGATCTAGAAGAAAGAGAATATTACACAGGAGACTTTCCTTGGCGAGAGATTCGAGATGAAGATGACTTTGAAGAATCCGTTCTTTATTTTTTCAAAGATGAAAATGAATTTTTATACTCCATCAATGGCAATGTCCAATCTGGCCATTGGAGACATCTTCAGTCCAATAAGCTACTCATAGAAAAAAATCTGGCGCAACATACCAATTCAGAGTTGTACAATTTGCAGTACATGAATGATGAATTCATGATACTAGAAAAACCAGGAGATCAAAGATCCCTTGGCAAAAGCAAATATCTAGTGCTCGGTAGAGAACATAAAGTAAGAGATATTGATTGGAAATCTGCCATGAATAGGCTTGCTGAAAAACATAAAAAAGGCTTTGGTACTATACTTATGGTGGTCGCTGCAATATCCATTTTGCTGGTTATCTATTTCTCCTGGATATAGCGCAAATTGCTGCTATTTATTTTCATTCTGAGGTCCAACATATTCCAAACAAGTACATGATTTATACGTAATACCCTATAGAAAGGCTGTAGGCCGTAAATGGCATGCAATATGCTTACATACGCGTCATATCGGCAAACAAAATTCATTATTGGGTATATTATGTATTACCTTTAATGCGGAACAAAAATTTGCGAATGAAGGCTATTATTCCAGTAGCAGGAGCAGGAACTCGACTTAGACCGCTGACCTATACTCAGCCTAAGTCACTTATCCCAGTAGCGGGTAAGCCCATTATTGCATTAATCATTGACCAATTGAGGTCAGTGGGTGTAAAGGAGTTTGTGTTTATCATTGGCTACTTGGGAGAAAAAATAAAGCTTTATGTTGAAAAAGTTTATCCTGATTTAGATAAGGAATTTGTCGTACAAGATAGCCGTCAAGGATTGGGCCATGCCATCTGGGTAGCTAAGGATGCCATCAAAGATGCCGATGAGATAATCATCTTTTTAGGAGACACTATACTAGAATTGAATCTGCAAGCCTTCATGGATTCTAAGGAATCATGCTTAGCGGTAAAAAGAGTAGAAGATCCTAGAAATTTTGGAGTAATAGAATCAGGCGACGATGGTCACGTTACCCGCGTTGTAGAAAAACCTAAAATACCTAAGTCTAATCTTGCCATTGTTGGATTGTATAAAATAAAAGAAGTAAAAGAATTACTTGCTGCCATGGATGAGCTGATCGCTCGCGATAAAAGAACTTATGGCGAATACCAATTGACTGATGCCTTGATGAATATGATTGGAAAGGGAGTAAAGTTTACGTCCATGCGTGTGGACAATTGGTTTGATTGCGGAAAGAAAGAAATACTTTTAGAAACGAATGCACAGTTACTAGATAAGGAAGGATACGCTTCTAATTCATTACCGAATTATGATAATACCATTATTATTCATCCGGTTAGTATTGGTAAAGGCTGTGATATTAGAAACTCCATCATTGGACCCCATGTGGCCATTGGAGAGAATGTCAATATCAATTATTCTATTGTGAAGGATTCTATCATTGGAAATTTTGCTCTAATAGAAGATGTCAACTTAAACCAATCTATAGTTGGAAACGATGCGGCGATTAAAGGACTTTCTCAGAGTCTTAATAT
>CAYWOZ010000192.1:0-6601 GCA_964458675.1 uncultured Saprospiraceae bacterium | reverse complement strand
TTGGCGTAGTACTGCCAGTGCTTCTGTGGACTGAGGCCATATCTAAAGGCACCTAAGTGGGCGTGAACATCAATGATGCCTGGCATAATCGTTTTGCCTTCACAATCAATAGTGGAAGCTCCTCCAGGAACTTTGATTTCATCCGCACTTCCAATTTCTTGAATAGTATTCCCCTTGACTATAATGGTTCCATTTTCTATTACTTCGTCTCCATTCATAGTGATAATGGTAGCATTTGTAAAAGCAATAGTCCCTTTGGGAGTATCTGTCTCCAAAGTTAAGCCCACTTGGATACCTATGGTGTCGAGGGGAGGCAAGCTATCCACACCATTCGGTAAGAAAGTAAATCGATCTTTGATGTCATTGGTAAAATATGATTCGCCAATAGTCCAATGAATCTTATCACTGTCCGCTGACCAGTGTAGACTAATACCAGCGTCTCTAGCCACCTGAGAGACAGGAACGACCTTAGTGTCTGCCGATAAGCCAAATGCTTGACCCACTGCTGGCATGGGTGCGATATAAGCCTTGTGCAGTTCTGTGAATGCAATCCACTTATTATCAGGACTAGGGACAAATTGATTGGTGTATTTGGTATTAAATATCACTTGTTCATCCTCACCATTAAGGTCTACACTTACGTAAGATTTTTTTAACGAACCAAATAGGTAGCCTCCTTTTTGCAGAAAAATTCTATCGCCTTTAGCATTGAATCTCGGATTCTCTCCTGCCTTGGAAATGAATTTTGGATCTCCTCCATTTTTATCCATAGTGTAAATTCCAGGTTTTACGGAATAGGTAAATCCTTGATGTCCATTTCCTGATTCCTTTCTGTACACAATTTGATTTCCATCTTGTGAGAAACGTGGCGTACGATAAATTCCTTTTTGTTTGCTTAGCTGACTTGATTTACCAGATTGGATGTTTAGTTTATTTATTGTTCCGAAGTTTTCATCATTCCATGTCACGTAAACCAATTCATTTCCGTCTGGAGAAAAGCTAGGCTCAAATTCAAAAACATCTTTTGCTTTTGTGATTCTATTCGGTTTTCCGTTAGGTAGTCTTTTTTTCCATAGATATCCAGCAGCATTGAAAACAATCATGGATTCATCTGGTGATGTAATAGTTTGGCGAATGGCCTTTACGCTGAAATTGTCTTCATGTACTTTTTGCTTGAAAAGTGTGGTCTCGGCGATCTTATGTTCTGAAGTAACTGAAAAAGGAATTTCTTTCGCATCACCAGAAGCTGCATCTACTTTCCATATTTTTCCCTGCCCCCAAATCACTATGGACTTATCTTCTGGCATCCAATCAAATCCTGTGTAGGCACCAAATATCGCCCATGCTTCTTGTTGATCTTTACTCAATCCATCCCAAAGAGGGAAGTCTTCTCCAGTTTCAAGATTATGTACAAATAAAACTGTTTTGTTTCTCACTCTTCTTACGTAAGCAATTCGATCAGAAGCATTAGAAAGCTGAGGCCGACAAGCGCCTCCAGGGCCACCTAAGATATTCTCGGTAGTTCCTTTGAGTCGATCATATTTTTTGATAGCATAGATTTGATCATTAGGATCTTTATTGTATTGAAAATACCCACCAGGATAGACGTCTTCTGAATAGTAAACAAAATTGCCATCTGCAGAGAAGACGGGCTCATTGACGTCTTGTTGATCATTTTTTCTTTTTGTTAGTTGTACACCTGCTCCACCCGAAATATGATACATCCAAATTTCTCCAGCCCCTAAAGATCGCGTTGAAGTGAAGTGTTTTCTAGCTACAAAATATTGACCATCTGGGGCCCAAGCCGGATTGTTGAGCAACCTAAATTTTTCTTTCGTTATTTGCTTAGCATTTTGGCCGTCTTTATCCATCATCCAAATATTATCTCCTCCTCCAGCATCAGAGGTAAACATGATTTTTTGGCCATCTGGGCTAAATCGAGGTTGCACTTCAAATGGAAGCCCCTTTCGTAAAACAGTGGCAGTTCCCCCAGAAATAGGCATCGTATAAATATCTCCAAGCATATCGAATACGATAGTCTGACCATTTGGACTCACATCAAGGTTCATCCATGTGCCTTCATCGGTAGAGAAGGATATTTCCTTGTGCTCATAGCTTGGATTAGAAACATCCCATTTTTCAGCTTTTTTATCTTGTGAAAAGGCTTGAAATGTTGCTAGAACCAATAATAGCGCTACAATCTTATATTTAAACATAATCTTCAAAATTTCACTAAAAATAGCAAAGCGCTAGGTAAATAGAAAAAGATATGCGACATTCTTAAGTGTAAATGGTATTATTCCTAAATTGGGTCTATATTGCCACTTTTAAGAACAAATACAAAGTTCATGAAATTAAAAACTATTCTTGGTCTGGTCTTTTTTGTATTGCCCATTTGTACCTCATTATTAGGACAAAAGGGAGCAAGAGTCCAAGGTTATATTATAGATAATAAAGATCAAAAAATAGAAGGGTTTATTGAAATTTTAGGGGAATTAAACGCAGAAGTCAAGGTTAAATTTAGCGAAAAGAAATCCGCTAAAAAGTACGCCACAATTAAAATAAAAGACCTAAATGGATATGGATTTGTTGAAGAAAACGAAAGTGATTTTGTAGAAAAAGGAGTTAATTGGCGCCATTTTATAAAGTATGAATTTGAAAGACCCGCAAAAGTTTTTGCTAGTAATAAATCCTTAATTGAATTGGTTGTTTCTGAAGGTCACTATACCGTGTATAAATTTCTATATGAGACTGGTGGAAATGTGGAGATGCCTATCACCACGAGATATGTAGTGATGAATAAAGGAGAAGAAGTGGCTCAGGTTGAAGAAGATAATTTTAACAAGGAAGCTAAAAGATTATTTGCGGGGTATACTGCTTTAATTGATTCTTTAGGAGAAAAGAAATTTCAGTTCAAAAACTTCGTTAGACTAACGGACGATTATAATTATTGGATTATAGAACAACATGATCCGAATAAGTATAAATTGAATCCTAAAATTTATAATACACATTCAGCTCAATAATTCTATGCATAAGTCTCTATTTCCTATTTTCGATAAGCTACAAAAGAGTATGGTTGAGCTTCTTGAAGAAATCAAAGACCAACCTGATTCAGTATTGAATGAAAAGCCTGAAAATGGAGGTTGGTCAGTCTTGCAAGTTATATATCATATTGTATTAGTAGAAGAAGTTTCCTTGGCGTATGTAAAAAAGAAGCTTTCTTTTGGAGAAGATATACCTAAAGCTGGTATCAAACATGTAATGAGAACTGGATATCTTAGATCCTTTATGCACACACCTATAAAAGTCAAAGCACCTACCTTAGTAAGTGAAGATAATATGCCGAAGGACATTAGATTTTGGGAAGTCCTCAAAAAGTGGAAAGATAATAGAGCAGAGTTGCAAAAGTTTCTTGATAATATGCCCGACAAGTTGCTTAAAACAGAGCTTTATAAGCATGCCATATTCGGAAAGTTGACTCCAAAAAATATGCTAGTATTTTTTGACCTTCACTTTAAGCGTCACCGCAAACAAATCAATAGGGTGTTGAAGGAGGTTAAGTATGTAGTCTAGATACGTATTAGGTTCTAGGTCTTAGCAGGTAGTAAGCTCATACTTGATTGATTACTCTTTAGTGTAATTTATTTATTGAAGGAAGCTTATTTCATATCTCTTATAATAACAAAGTTTGCTTCATGCCTCGACATGTTTGTCTCGGTTTTCTCGTTATTTTGATCCACTGGATCAAAATTGCTACGAATCATTCGGTCACCTAACACCTTTTCAAACAACTATCCCCGCAATAGCTCCCGTAATAAAACATGCAATAGTTCCGCCTATTAAAGCTTTCACTCCCAATTCTGTTAGGGTAGGTCGTTGGCTCGGAGCCAAGGAACTAATACCTCCAATCTGGATTCCAATGGATGAAAAATTGGAAAATCCACATAAAGCATAAGTAGCTATGATTATAGACTTAGGACTGAGCGTCACATTTGGGTCCGCCATCAAAGTTTGTAGATCGATATATCCAATAACTTCATTGATGACCGTTTTCTTTCCGAGAAGTTGGCCCACTAAGGTAATATCTGCATAGTCTACTCCTAGCAACCAAGCAATAGGAGCGAATATCAATCCTAGGATATATTCAAGGTTGAATCCTGCAAATCGCCCTCCAGTGATTTGAGATATTTTGTGGTTAAAAGTAAAGTCAGTCATAATCCCTTCCACCATAATTTTATCAAGAACAATCAAGTCGCCGACCCAAAGCAAAAATCCATTTACTAGAGCAACTAATGAAATGAATACGAGAAGCATTGCTCCAACATTTACGGCTAGTTTTACTCCATCAGTTGTACCAAGCGCTATTGCGTCTAATAAATTGTTACCGATTTTCTCCTTTGGAATTTTAACATCTGTATCCACTTTTTCAGTATTCTCTTCAGGATACAACATCTTTGCAGCGACTATGGCTGCAGGTGCAGAAATAATTGAAGCGGTCAAAAAATGAATGGCATACTCGTCCCCAATTATCGATACAAAAAGGGCAAAGACTCCACCCGCGATAGTCGCCATACCTCCAGTCATGAGACACATGATTTCTGAGCGCGTCATATTTTCTAGAAATGGCTTTATTACTAAAGGTGCTTCTGTTTGTCCAATGAATACATTTGCTGCTGCCGCTAAACTTTCCGCTCCAGATAACATCATGACCTTGCTCATTACTTTAGCAAATCCATAAATTATCATTTGGAGGATTCCTAAATAATATAGAATGGCAGAAAAGGCAGAGAAAAATATAATTGTGGGTAATACTTTGAAGGCGAACATGTACCCCAATTTGAAAGGCACCTGAAGGCCCGTCGCAAAATTAGTAGACTGGATATAAGCTTCATCTGGCCAGCTCCCAAATACAAAACTAGCTCCCGCTTCTGCATAGCCTAGTAGCGCTACAAAGGCATCCGCAATCACTTGAAAAAAAGAATATATCAAAGGTACTCTAAGGATTAAAATAGCCAAAACAACCTGTAATACGAGACCACCCAAAACTAATCGCCAGTTTATAGCGCTACGATTATTACTAAGTAGGTAGCAGACTCCTAACATTACCGTAATACCTAATCCACCACGTAGTATATCTATTAGCAATTCCATTGTTTCGTTCCAGTGTTGATTGATTCAAATGTAGCGATTGCATTGGACTTATTGAAATATAGACAAACGTTTCTACTGCATTCACATGCGGCAGATTTGCTCAGTTCTATAACATAAGCTATTTTTACCCCATGCAAAAACGATACGTTATAGGGGTGTGTGGTGGATCTGGCTCAGGAAAGACGACTTTGGTTCAAATGTTACGCGATTCGTTTTCGGAGAAAGAAATCTGTTTGCTTTCCCAGGATGACTTTTATATACCAAGGGAAAATCAACAAATAGATGAGAATGGGGTAGTAGATTTTGATCGTTTGACTTCTATCGATTTGTCAAAATTTCAAGATAGTTTGAAGCAATTAGTAGAGGGCCAATCTCTTTCACTCCAAGAATATGTTTTCAATAATGAGCAGGCGGAATCGAAAATCAAACATATACATCCAGCGACGATCATTATTGTAGAAGGCCTATTTATTTTGCATTCTGAGGAACTTAAAGCGATGATGGATTTGACAATCTTTATTGATACTAAAGATTCTTTAAAGGTTATTCGACGTATTCAGCGGGATCAAACGGAAAGAAATTATCCGCTTGATGACGTGCTCTATAGATATGAGCATCACGTCTTGCCTTCTTACCGCAAATACATTGCCCCTCATAAAGAGGAAGCAGATATGGTTATCAACAACAATGGAGATGTCCAGAAATCTGGAAATTTACTACAGAATCTTATAAAAGGAATTTTGACCCAATAGCCTATGTACTAAGCGCAGCTATTTTTTTCTCTATTTCTTCCAGCTCTGTAACCGCTTCTGCATACAATCGCAAGTCTCCACTACGCTGAATCCGCATTGCCTCCTCAGACTTTTGTTTATATTCTTTTTGTAATTTCTTTAGTGGATCTTTCTTAAATAAACCAAACATATCTTTGTATTTGGAACCTAACATTTTGGATTGAAAAAGGTTGATTTGAAAGGTAGTATGATTAGGGGGCTACGAAAAAAAACAAGAGCAAAAGAGAGCAAGAGCAAGAGCAAGAGTCTTGAGCAAGAGCAAAAAACAGACTGTAGAGGCGCAACGCCTTGCGCTCAAACACAAGAGCAAAAGACTGCAAGGTTATTGAGCAAAAGCTCATCCCTAGTCCCTTATCCCTAAATGATATTGTCAAACTCATCCTCTACAGATTTCTTGATAATGGAATCAACAGCAGCCCGCTTGGCGGTAGACATAAAAATAAAAATCTTATCTATTTCATTGAGAAAGGCTCTATCTACCATTTGCTGGATATCATTGAAGTTCTTAAGATAGGCTACATCAGGTACTTTATATAGTTGGCTTTGTTCTCCATCTTCAAACTGAACAGTGAATTTGTTATTCATTTGGAATACTGTTATTTTATAAGTAGAGTGGGGGATTTCACCGACTATGCGCATATCGTTTATTTAATTTT
>CAYWOZ010000191.1:0-6658 GCA_964458675.1 uncultured Saprospiraceae bacterium | reverse complement strand
AAAAAATTTACAATTTTTGTTTACATCTTGAATGGGGTTAATAGAGGTGCCCTTTTATTAATCGCTGCATAAGCTCCTTCCACATCCGTTACAATCAATGGGATACGGCTCAGTAGGCTGTACGCACTGTACTTCATCTGGGCACGGTCGCTCAGGCAGATGGCAAGGCAAAAGCAAAACTGAATGTGGCATGCATCCCAATTATTTTATTAAGAAAAAATAGAAATATTCTGTCTTCATAACCAAATCAATTCTAAAGCGTTTGGTATATGAAAATTAGCATTACTTTTGAGTCTTGAATACAATACAATGGAAAAAACAGATATACTTATTATAGGCGCAGGGCCTTGTGGATTATTCACCGTTTTCGAAGCTGGATTAGTAAAGCTGAAGTGCCATCTTGTGGATTCCCTTCCACAAACGGGAGGTCAATTGTCAGAGATTTATCCTAAGAAGCCAATTTATGATATTCCTGGTTTCCCGAGCATTTTAGCGGGTGAACTGGTTGATAATTTGATGGAACAAATCAAGCCTTTTAAGCCAGGTTTTACTCTAGGAGAGCGTGCAGAAAGTATTGAGCGGTTAGAGGATGATAGTTTTGTGTTGACTACAAGTCGAGGGACTAAGATAAATGCACCAGTGATTTGTATCGCCGGTGGATTAGGCTGTTTCGAACCACGAAAACCACCTATCGATAATTTGAGCCAATTTGAAGACAATGGTGTAGAATATATCATCAAAGATCCAGAATTTTATCGAGACAAGCGTGTGGTCGTTGCAGGTGGGGGAGACTCTGCTTTAGACTGGACTATCTTTTTGGCAGACGTAGCTAGTGAGGTGATGCTTATACATAGACGCAAAGATTTCCGAGGCGCTTTGGACTCTGTAGAGAAAGTAATGGAGCTATCCGAGTCAGGAAAAATTAAATTACTAACCAATGCCCAAGCGGTTGGATTGCAGGGCAATGGCAAATTGACTGATGTAGTCATCAAGCATAAAGAACACGGTGAAATCATTCAGTCTACGGATCATTTTGTGCCCCTATTTGGACTCTCTCCCAAGCTCGGTCCTATATCCGACTGGGGACTCAACATTACTAAAAATGCCATCGAGGTAGACACCAAAGATTACAGTACGAATGTGCCTGGCATCTACGCGATTGGCGATATCAATACTTACGAAGGCAAGCTTAAATTGATTCTTTGTGGATTCCACGAAGGGACGATTATGGTTCAGTCCGCCTTCAAACGCATCAACCCAGATAAAAAATTAAGCTTCAAGTACACCACCGTGAATGGTGTGAATGGCTTTGATTAATATTTTGAGTACTTGGGGCCTACCCAGCTATTTTTCTATGACCGAAGAGGCCTTAGAAAAATAGCTGCGTCGCTATGTTCCGAGACTCGACATTCGTCTTGGTGCTGCGCACTTCGGGTTATGACCCTCACCTCTGCACAGCTAGTCCAAAAAAAACAGCAAGAGTAATCGAGTATAGAGCAAAAGGAGAATTGCAGTCCGCAAATCAAGTATATTGCATGCTTAAAGATGTGTAAGAAAGGTCTCTGCGCACTCCGTGTGGAACAAGATAATAAAGCCTCTGCGGACTCTGCATAAAACCGAAACGCTAACAGTCCTTTTCGCAAATAATCACCATTCAAATTGTTCCTTTTAAAACCTCATGCATTATGATATCAAATGCAGGCAACAGCAATTTTTGATTTTGAACATGAGCTTTTCTGCTTAATGATTCAAGCCAAAGAGAATTACTAAAAGAGAATCCCCTATTTTATTATAAATGTCTTTCCTACTCCAAAGTGGGCTGGCATATCTATTCACGTATTAAAAAATGTACCATCATGTCTATACCTAAAGAACCCCGTCAACTGATGATCAATTTGATGTACCTTGTGCTTACTGCCCTACTTGTCCTGAATGTATCCGCTGAAGTAATGAACGCTTTTTTTGATCTAGATAATAGCTTCAAAAAGTCGATGCTAATAGCCAACGAAGATTCTAATAATACCTACCGCTCCATACAAAAAGCACTGTCTTCCAAAAAGAAACTAGCTCCTGCGATTAACACAGGTGTAGAAAAAATGAATACTAAGATAGACTCCCTGGTGGACTATATTAAGCGTATCCAAAACCAACTGATAGACGATACTGGAAATCGAAATGGAGTTCTAGACGAAGAAGACTATGTTAATGGAAAACCAAAAGGTACCAAGAATAAAGACGTAAGCAATAGACTACTTGTCAACAATGGAGAAGGAGAAAAGATCAAAGCTGAAGTCCAAAAATTAAGAACAGAACTCGTTCGAATTTATAAAGAAGTAATCTCTGACCCGGAAATCCGAAAAGCAAAAACCTATAAAGAGGAGGATATCGCGGAAATTATAAACGCCTTGGAATACAATCTTCCTTTGTACATTGAATCGGAAGAAGAGATACAGAAAAAATCTAAAGACGGAAAGTCACTAACCTGGTCCCAGTACAAATTTCAACACATGCCTCTAGCAGCCATATTGCCAATCTTAAGTAAGGTGCAAAATGATGCAGAGACTTCTCGTGCTATGATTATGTCAAAGCTGGCCTCTTTAACAGGCGGGAACAATATCAAATTGAATAATTTTTTCCCAGTGATAGTTCCAGAGAAAGGATACGTGATAGATGGCGAACCATTTAAAGCAAGAGTGACAATCGGTGCCTATTCAAATGAATTTGCCAAGACATCTTCTATCTATGTGAATGACCAAGAAGTAAAAATTGGGGCTGATGGATGGGGCGATTATATAGAAACAGCAAACACAATGGGACCACAAAAACTAAATCTAAAAGCCAAGGTTTACAATCCTCATTCCAAAGAACGTTTCGAAGAGTTCGACGAATTCTCCTATGAAGTAGGAGCTCGGTCCGCTGCTGTGTCTGCTACCAAGATGAATTTGTTTTACATTGGAGTAGATAATCCAGTAGATGTTTCAGTTGCTGGAGCGAACAGCAATTCTGTTCAAGTTAAATGTGAAGGTTGTAGTATACGCAAAGAAGGCAATCAATATGTCGCTACTGCAACCAAGCCAGGTAGAGCAAATGTACTTGTGTCCGCTGAAGACTTCCCCAGCACAGCTTATGAGTTTCGAGTAAAACGTATACCTGATCCGCTAGCAAAGTTAGGAGATGGTCTTCATAAATTAGGAGGCTCCATGGGAACTGGAGAATTTAGAATTCAGAAAGGATTGGATGCCTATCTAAAAGATTTTGAGTTTAAAACTAGGTGCAATATCGTAGGCTATACTTTGACTAGGCATAAGAAAAACGATGACCCCATCAGCAATAAAAATAGAGGTGGAAATTTTGATTCAAAAAGTAGAAGATTAGTTGATCAAGTAAAGCCGGGAGACCGTTATTATTTTGATGACATCTTTGCAAAGTGTCCGGGAGATATAAACGGGCGTCAACTTCCGAGTATGGTTTTTAAAATAAAATAATATTTATAAAATTATGAATGCCTGCCCAACGTAGGTTTTGTGAAGTTGGGGTGAATGATGAATTATGAATGTCTGTCTGTGGTTGCCTGATTATGGTATGACTCAAGTTTGCAAAAGTTATGCTAGGCAGGCATTCATCATTTCATTTTACTAATTACGATATAATATGATTTAGAATTTTACGTTTGTAAATAAAACGAAAATGAAATTTACTAACTACCTCTTCCTGTTTTTCCTATTTGGATTTCAATTCGTAAATGGTGAAACGGGTCCCAATAAACAAACAAATATTTATCTCCTCCCTGGGCAAGGAGCAGATGAACGTCTTTTTAAAAACCTTGAATTTTCAGAAGAGTTCTGTGTAAATCATATTGAATATACCACCCCTACTTATGAAACTAGTTTAAAAGAATATGCCCAAACGCTATCAATGCAGATAGACGAAAGCAGACCTTTTATCCTGATTGGAGTATCTCTAGGGGGTATGTTAGCTACAGAGATGACCGATTTTATGTGCCCTGAAAAAACAATCATCTTGGCAAGCGCTAAAAACACCAATGAATTGCCTCGTACCTTCAATTTTCAAAAAAAGGTACCCCTGTATAAACTTGTAGGAAAGAGAAATGTGAAGTGGGGAGCAAGGGTGTTGAAACCTATTGTTGAGCCTGACTTTCGAAAGGAGAAAGAGACCTATAAGGCGATGCTAGACGATAAAGACCCTGAATTTTTACTGCGAACCATACCTATGATAATGAAGTGGGAGCGAACCACCAACGATGAATGTATTATACATATCCATGGCACAAAAGATCACACCATCCCATTTAAAAATGTGAAATGTGATTATCGAATAGAAGGGGGTTCGCATATGATAACACTCACTCAGAGTAAGGAAGTCAATAAAATCTTAGAGACGATTCTATGATTGGGTGAGCTAAATCTAGTTTATTTCCATTAATTATTGATACATTAGCAAGACTGGATTTTCAGTCTTACATTAATGTATACGTACAAATGAGAATTTTTCTATCATTACTTATTCTAGGCTTTTTTCTTCAGGGAGCACAAGCACAAAAAATTGATGTTTCTAAGCTCGAAAACCTGAAAATGCGAAACATTGGCCCAGCCGGCATGAGTGGTCGTGTTACTTCTATAGATGTAAACTTATCTAATCCAGAAAATATTTATATAGGCACTGCCTCTGGTGGAGTATGGCATTCCAATAGTGGTGGCGTGCGATGGGAGCCTATATTCGATGATGCGCCTTTGCAGTCCGTTGGATCATTAACCATTAATCAACAAAACCCAGCAGAAATTTGGGTCGGAACTGGAGAAGGAAATCCTAGAAACTCTCAAAATAGTGGAGAGGGTATATTCAAATCTGTAGATGGAGGAAAGACTTGGAATAGAATGGGACTAGAAGAGACACGAGTCATTCATAGGATTATTATTGACCCTTCGGATTCTGATATTGTATACGCAGGCGTTCAAGGCCAATCCTGGGGAAATAATTCTGAGAGAGGCGTATTCAAAACAAAAGATGGCGGAAAGACATGGAATAAGATTCTCTATGTAGGAGACAATGTGGGAATTGCAGATTTGGTCATGGACCCTTCAAATCCTAATAAACTAATTGCTGCTATGTGGGAGTTCGGTAGAAAACCATGGACATTCAAATCAGGAGGCCCGGGTTCAGGAATGCACATCACTTACGATGGAGGCCAAACTTGGAAAAAATTAGATGTCAAGGAAAATGGAATGCCGAAAGGTGAACTAGGACGAATCGGCGTATCCTTCGCACCTTCGAAACCCAACATATTATATGCCTTAATCGAAGCCAAAGAAAATGGTTTGTATAAATCGGTAGACGGCGGTGAAAATTGGAAGCTTGTTTCTAAAAAGAATATTGGAAATAGGCCCTTCTATTATGCTGATATTTTTGTGGATAGTGGAAACGAAAATCGCCTATGGAATCTTTGGACTTACGTATCGAAGAGTGAAGATGGTGGTAAGACTTTTGAGACTATTCTAGATTATGGAAAAGGGGTGCATCCAGATCATCATGCTTTTTGGCAACATCCAGATGACCCCAATTTTATGATTGAGGGAAATGATGGGGGGATAAATATTTCTAGAGACAATGGTGTTAATTGGAGATTCGTAGAAAACATTCCTGTTGCCCAGTTTTACCACATCAACTATGACATGGAGATCCCATATAATGTAGGTGGAGGTATGCAAGATAATGGTTCATGGGTAGGCCCAAGCAGTATTTGGAAACGGGGCGGAATTCGAAATGCGGATTGGAGAGAAGTTATGTTTGGAGATGGCTTTGATATGGTATTTAAGCAAGACGATAGTCGATATCTATGGTCGATGTCTCAAGGGGGGTTTCTAGGATATGTAGATAGAGAAACAGGCTACACCCATTTTGCAAAACCCCTGCATCCAGATGGAATAGAACTCCGATTTAATTGGAATGCTGCTATTGCACAAAACCCTTTTGATAAAGAGAGTATATATTTCGGATCTCAGTTTGTCCACAAGAGTAGGGATAGTGGAAAAAGTTGGGAAATAATTTCTCCAGACCTGACAACCAATGACAGTACTAAAATACGACTCGGTTTTAAAACAGGCGGCTTGACTCCGGATGTAACTAGAGCAGAAAATCATGCTACTATTTTAGCGATACTTCCGAGCCCTGTGGATGAGGATGTCATCTGGATAGGTACTGATGATGGAAAACTCCAGCTTACTACTGATGGTGGAAAGAACTGGTCTAATTTGGCCAGCCGTATGACAGGGGCTCCAGACAACTGTTGGATTCCATATATAGAAGTGTCTCAAAAGAATGCAGGTGAAGCATTTATAGTAGTAAATCATTATCGTCAAAATGATTGGAGGCCTTATTTATATCATACTACTAACTATGGACAAAGCTTTACGCGTATTGCGGGCCCTGATCAAGTGAAGGGGCATACGCTTTCTGTGGTGCAAGATCCGATAGAAGAAAACCTACTTTTCTTAGGGACAGATTATGGGCTTTATTTTTCTTTAGATAAAGGGCGAAACTGGAATAAGTGGATGAGTGATTACCCTTCGGTGTCTACAAGAGATTTAAAAATACATCCCCGAGACCATGATTTGATTGTAGGAAGTTTTGGAAGAGCGGC
>CAYWOZ010000190.1:3449-6668 GCA_964458675.1 uncultured Saprospiraceae bacterium | reverse complement strand
TTAACTGGTCCTTATAGTTTTTTGTATCTTCTAAAGAATCACTAATGTTAGACATCGCTTCATTCATACGTGAGTAGAAATTACCCATTGTCTTTATTTGATCCCCAGTATTAGAGAAATCTACTTCTTGAAGTGCTTTTAATGATCCAAGGCTTGAAGACATTCCTTGCAGCTCAGTTAGCATTCCTCCTAATTGTTGTTCTACAACTTGACCATTAAGGCCTGGTAAATCTTCAGCTTGAGCAGGACCTGCAGCTAATGGTTGAATCTTAGCATTGTAGTTATCCAAACCAGGATATAATTTGTTCCAGTAATAGTCAGGATCTGGACCTATTAAACCTAAAAAGGCAAATATACCTGCCTCAGTTAATAACCCTACTGTCAACATAAAGTCAGCCCAAGGGTGAGATAATAGCTTTGCCAAGGCTCCGACTAGTACTACTGCCGCACCAAGACCAATTACTAAGTTCTTGATATACTTGAATCCTTTAGATTTTATAAAACTCATTTTTATTCAATTTTGAATGTTAGATAATAAATTGGTAATTAATTAGTTACAATGAAATATAGCTAGACTATATAGATATAACGCAAATGACAACAAAAGTTACAGTATCAATGCAATCTAGGTATTTAATTGTTGAAAAAGATTTGGTTGAAAATTGAAAGAAAAATAAAAGATGGAGAATTCACTATAAAATGAACCTCCATCTTTAGTTTTTATCTTTAGAAATCATTGAGTGATCTACCCAGGAAGGTAAGCGCAGATCTAAAACCTACGTATGATTTCGTTGTATCTTGAAATTCCCAGTGACGAGTTCCCGTCTGAAGGAAAAAACCTATGTCTTTCCATGACCCACCTCTGATAACTTTTCTTTTAGCAAATTCTGAATCCTCTTCAGCAGCATCCTGTCTTAAATCTGGATTCAAATCATGTAAAAAGCTATATGCATTCTCATGGAAAGAAGTAGATGTCCATTCTGAAACATTACCTGCCATGTTAAATAGTCCAAAGTCATTAGGGAAGTAAGCATCTGCCTTCACAGTATAAAGCCCTCCATCTTCAGGATAATTTCCTCTTCCAGGCTTAAAGTTAGCTAAAAGGCAACCTTTTGCATTTCTTAAGTAGTATCCACCCCAAGGATATGGAGCTGATTCGTGACCGCCTCTTGCAGCATATTCCCACTCATGTTCTGTAGGCAATCTAAAATCTTCTGAATTAATTCCATCTTTTCTTACTGATTGATAGCTATCCCATATCTGAGTTCTCCAATAGTTGAAAGAATTAGCCATCTTCCAATTGATTCCTACTACAGGATAATCATCATAAGCTGGATGCCAGAAGTAATTTCTAGTCATTGGCTCGTTATAAGAGTATGCGAAGTCTCTAATCCAACATAGTGTGTCAGGATAGATAATCACCTCTTCTTTATCAATATAATCTCCTCTGCTAGTACCACCATCTTTCTGAACTCTCTGCCAATCTGAATTATCAGCAGCAGCCTGCTTCCAGTTAAACTTAGAATATTCAAATAAGAGCTTACTAGCGTTTATTTCGTTTCCGCTACCAAATTTATCATCACCTTGGTGAAATAAATCGTCTAATGTCTCATCAGACCAATCAATTTCGTAGCCATAGTCGATATATTGCTCTCCATCATCTCCGTCATAAAAGTTATCAAGGTAAGTGTGTGCAATAGAATCTCTTACATATTCAACATACTGACGATATTCATTATTCGTAATCTCAGTATCATCCATGTAAAAACCATTTATGGAGATAGATTTAGAACGTTGAACATAAGTGCTACTCACATCTTGATCACCAGGACCAATGTGCAAAGTACCAGATGGTATGTAAACCATTCCGTAAGGGTTGATTCCCTTCCATGCAGGCCTATCAGGAGCACCTATTAATTGGCCAGTATCACCACCTCCACCTCCACAAGAGAGAATTAGAGCCAAGAAACTTAGCACCGAGAAATTTCTAATTAACTTTTTCATTAACACCCAGATTTTTTCTTTTCTATTAGATTAGAATAAGATTATAAGAACGTAAATATAAGTTCTTATCTATACAAAACAAAATTTCAAACAATTATTAAATTAGGTTGGTTTTAACGCTTTATTCACAATTTAACGGTTGATTATTTATTGTATTATAGATTGACGAAATTTATGCCAAATTTATAAATACCAGCCATTAAATACTGCAATTAAGTAGACGATTCTATTATAAAAATCTTGGATTATAGATAATTGGAGGTGGTACTCCTTTCCCTATCTTAGAATCGATAACATACCTAACGAGAATTTCATGGCTCCCAGTATGTGTCGTGACCAATTCTGATAGTCCAAAATCATAAGAATATATAAATTGAAGGTTATTATTCATCTTTATTCCACCTTGAAATACGACAGAATCGTTTGAAAATTCATTATAACCTCTATATCCAGCACCTAGCAAAAACATCTCTTGGAATTCTGCTGTCAAATTCAAATCCAACTGTAATTCAGCCGTTTCTGCCTTTAAAAGTACAGAAGGCTTTATGATTAGGTCATTACCTAAATCCAGCTCATATAAGATATAACCATAATAATGCCTAATTTGGTTAAATACAACGTCACTATTGTTGGAGTTAAATTCAAAAGTAGATGCAAGTAAGTTGTCTGCGGACAGTCCTATATTTAAATTATTAAATTTCAAGTAGACCCCAGCAGAGACTGTTGGCACTATGCCTACTTCATTTGTCTCGGACAATATCAAATCTCCATGAGTAATATTTGTTATGTCATTATAAATACCATCTGGTGTTCTTATATCGGCTCCATTGAAAGAGTGCTGCTCTATTCCACCACTAACACCAAAAGAAATTAATGTATTCTCATCGATATTAACTATTTGGTTATAGCCGATATTTGCCTTAAAGTTCCTTGTAACTCCTAAAGTTGCATTTTGGATAGAGATGCCAACTCCGCCCCTTGTGATATAAACAGGCAAATGTGCATTTATAGATTGGGTACTTGGTGCTCCTTCTAGACCTAACCATTGTCTTCTTAAAGCTGCATTAATGGCTAATTTGCCGTCTATACCAGCTATTGCAGGATTGATATTGTATAGATTATGATTATAGAGAGAACTTTGAGGGCTTTGTTGAGCCATCAAATACATCGGTAGTATTAAAACAAGAAGGGTAAAATATCTAATCATCAACCTAT
>CAYWOZ010000190.1:0-3349 GCA_964458675.1 uncultured Saprospiraceae bacterium | reverse complement strand
ATTATTAGAATGGCGTATTATATATACTAACTCTAAGTTATGGAATAAATTGTATTTATGACCATTCTAACGTAGCAAAAGCTCTATAGTTATAGTGTTTTGTAGTTTAGAATCCTTTTTATTTTGGTAAAGCATATACTCACAATACTAATCAAACAAAATTTCTTGCCCGTCATATCCAATTGAAACATTATTGGGTAACATATCAACCAGTGAATCACTGCTCCCCATTTTATGGCTTAGATGAGTAAGATAGGCATGAGCCGGTTGAATCTGTTCAATAAAATCTAAGGCTTGTTGTAAATTAAAATGCGAATGATGTTCATTATGATGTAAGGCGCTTAAGACCAAAACAGATAAGCCAAAGAGTTTTTCCATTTCTTCTTTGGAGATGCTTTTTATATCCGTCACATAGGCTAGATTGCTTACCCTAAATCCAATAACGGGCAAGTTTCCATGCATATAATGTATAGGCTGGACGCTAATGCCCTTTACGTCAAAAGGTTGTCTTTCGATTTCATGAGTTTCAAATGAAGGTGCGCCAGGATATTTATTTTCAGCAAATGCATAATTAAACTTAAGCCTAATTTCATTTATGACCTCCTTACTTGCAAAAAGAGGCATCGCCATTTTTTGCTTAAAATTAAAAGGACGCACATCATCTAGTCCTATGATATGGTCATTATGTTGATGAGTAATTAAGACTGCGTCCAAGCGATTTATTTGGGTGTTCAGCATTTGTTGCCTAAAATCCGGACCAACATCGATGACAATTTGGACATTCCCAAATACCAGCATAGCTGAAGTTCTTAGTCTTTTATCTTTTGGATTTGTTGAAAGGCAAACTGCACACTTGCACCCTATGACAGGAATACCTTGAGAGGTGCCTGTTCCTAATAAGATACATTTGTATTCAGACAAGGGTTTAGCTTAAACTAGAAGGATGAAGTGAAAGAATTTTTTGATAAAACTCCATACTCTTTTCATCAAGGTTGTCTTCTTGAATTGTAATATTTTGTTCAATCTCCATTAAAGTGTTAATTCGTCCTTCTACGTCAAAAAACTTATTTATGACAATAATATTATTGTTCTCAACCATACAATACCCACTATTGAACGTTCCTCTTTCATACCGGATGTTATATCCCGACAACTCGAAAATTGTTTCTAACTTTTTTAAGTTATTTCTATTATATTTAATCACACTAGTTCAACTTATGACAGATTCGGAAATAAGGTTAATTTTCACCTTTATAACGTAAATCTATAAAAATTATTAAAACTGATATATATTGCTTCTATGTTAAAATCAAATCTTTTCATTTTCATATTGTGCACATTTGTTATTCAATTACAGGCACAAACCTTT
The DNA here is from genome assembly GCA_964458675.1 of uncultured Saprospiraceae bacterium. Lineage (GTDB taxonomy): Bacteria > Bacteroidota > Bacteroidia > Chitinophagales > Saprospiraceae > JALZVN01. The sequence continues at coordinate 1,980 of CAYWOZ010000190.1, read as the reverse complement.
AAAGCAGGTTTAGTTTTTGGTGTTACTGCAAGTCAAATAAACGGAGATGATAGCGCGGGATTTAACAAACCTGGTCTGGAAGGTGGACTTAAAAGTCTTGTTAGTCTTACTGAAAAATCAGATATTAGCCTTGAAATTTTGTATAGCCAAAGAGGCGCTAAGGAAGAGGCAATACCAGGAGATGTGCAGAGCATATACAGAATAGATTACGTTACCGTTCCTATTGTTTATAGCTATAAAGATTGGAAAGCAGAAGATTACTATCGAGTAAACTTTCATGGTGGCTTGAGTTACGGAAGATTAATAAACGCAGAATTAGACAATGAAGCCGATAATACTGCTTTTGTTGATGCTTGGAGAACCAATGATTTAAGTATCCTAGTAGGTGCTACTTATTTCGTAAATAAAAACTTTGGGCTTACCTTCAGATACAATAGATCATTAATATTGCTGTATCGGAATGATCCTAACGAAACAGCCTTTCCAGGAACTAGATCTCTATTACCATTTAACCTTGCTTTTCAAGGAACTTATATATTTTAACTAAACCAACTCACTTTGAAACTCACTTTTAGCTTACTAACTTTTTGCTTTTTTTGTTTTGCTTCATGCAGTGCACCTACTGATACTCCTAAAAACAGTACATCGAATCCAGAGCCTGAAGCAGCAGTACAAAAGGCTACACAACTCCCGTCTATTTCAATGGAATTAATGCAAAAGCTATATGACAAATGTGATTATGTGGACTACTTATTCTACGAATCGGATTTTAGTATGAGCATGAATAATAAAGGAAGTATACAACAAGTATTAACTCATGTATCAGAAGGGGTTCCTGTCTTAAAACCCAATTGCAAAAGCATTGGCAGGGTCTTTTATGAAATCGAAGGCAATACAGAAATTGAGGCTGAAATTTTCTTTAGCAATCAATGCCAATACTTCGTTTTTATGAAAGATCAAAAACAGATTTACGCGAACAACATCACCCCTGATGGAGTTGCACACTTCAACAATATCTTTAAGCAAGCTAGTCAAATGGCTAAATAAAAATGTCCTCTTTATAACGTTTAGATATGCACAGTAAATTAGGCGTTATAGATATTGGTACCAATACTTTTCATCTTCTAATTGTAAATTGGGATACGCAAAAAGATACCTTTTCCCAGATACTAAGGAAAAGGGTCTTTGTCAAATTAGGAACTGCCAATCTTGGATTCATTGATGCGAAAGCTTACCAGCGAGGCTTAGTTACCTTAAAAGAATTTAAAATTCTTCTTCTAGAAAATAATTGTGAAAAATATTTTGCGTTTGGTACGTCTGCTATTCGTAATGCATCCAATGCAAATCTCTTTTGCCAAGATGTAATGGAAACTACTGGCATAGAGATTCAAAAAATTTCTGGAAATAGAGAGGCGGAACTCATTTACAAAGGAATCCAATTAAGTTTCCCATTTGATAACACTCCTTCTATGATTATGGATATAGGAGGAGGTAGTGTTGAGTTTATTATTGCTAATCAAGAACGAGTTTTTTATGCTGCAAGTTTTAAAATCGGTGTAGGAGTACTTTCCAAAAAATTTCACACCATAGACCCAATTCCTTCAGACAAGATAGCTAGCTTGAAAGAGTTTCTTAACAATGAATTAGCACCACTATGCGAAAAGCTAAAAGTCCATATGCCACAGATACTAATTGGTGCTTCGGGCACCTTCGATGTACTAGAAAGTATCTTACCAAGACATCCTCTCTCTTCAACTGCCAATATTCTAGACACATCTAATTTATTAGCTTTCAGCATAGACGTCATGGCTAAAACTATAGAGCAAAGAAAGAAAATAGAAGGTATTCCTGATACTAGAGCCGACCTAATTGTTGTCGCTCTAATTTTAATTAACTTTGTACTGGAAAAACATACTTTCGACCAATTGGTTGTTTCTAAATATAGTATGAAAGAGGGAATGCTCAGTGAGATGATGAATG
>CAYWOZ010000189.1:0-6694 GCA_964458675.1 uncultured Saprospiraceae bacterium | reverse complement strand
CTCCTTTTTAAGCACCATTTGTTCTGCTGTGCCTACTCTGTTCATGGAAAAAACTAAATTGAGGTCTTCATCAAAGTCAAACTTGACCAGCTTTTCTAGCTTGTTTACTTCTGTGGTATAAAGATTTCTACCAAAGACTCTGAAGGTGCCTTTTTCTGTCTTTGAGCCATAGTGAGCTTCGTAAGTTTTGTCTTCATTAAATATGAACTTCACTTTGATATTATCGGCTTTTTCATTGCCCTCAACATTCCATGAAATCACATTCCATGTTCCGAGAATATCATCAGCGAGTTCTTCTCCACAGTTATAAAATAGAACAGAGGTAGAGGCGAGTAAAAGTAAAATAGTAAGTCTTTTCAAAATGTATGGTTTATGCAATAACGAAAATGTGTTTAAAAGTAACTATTGGTTCTTGCTCTATTGATTAAAAACAATCTTAAGGCAATCTTTCATATGCCCTGCTGCTTCTTTGAGATCCTTTTCAGTATGTGCTGCAGAAACAAAACCAACTTCATATCCACTTGGCCCCAAATAGACACCCCGCTGCAAGAGTTCGTGATGAAGCACTTTAAATTTCTCCATTGATTCTGGATCGATTTGGTCTGCACGTTGGATACGATCTTTGGTAAATGCAATCCAGAAAATAGATCCAATAGTAGGAATGGTTAATAGCATATTCTCCTTCTCCGCAAAGGCTGTGATATCATCTACAAAAGCCTTAGTCTTAAGGGTAAGGTCAGCATAGAAGTTTGGCGCTAAGAGTTGCTCTAAGGCTGCGTAACCAGCGGCCATAGCCACAGGGTTAGCAGATAGCGTTCCTGCCTGATAAACTGGTCCATCTGGAGCCACGTGTCCCATAATGTCATGGCTTGCACCATAGGCACCAACGGGTAGTCCTCCTCCAATTATTTTACCATAGGTTAATATATCTGGCTGTATACCATAGTGGTGAGCAGCGCCTTCAAAACCGACTCTAAGTCCAGAAATTACTTCATCAAAAATAAGTAAGGCCCCATGCTTATAACATTTCTTGCGCAAGCAATCTAAAAAGCTTTGATCTTGCAGCAGTAAGCCATTATTAGCAGGGATAGGTTCGATAATGATACAAGCTACTTCGTCTCCTATCTTTTGCATTGTATCATGTAGTGCCTTAGAATCTCCTAATGGTAAAACGATGGTTTCCTTTACGAAAGCATCTGGTATGCCCGCTGATGTGCTTTCTCCAAATGTAGCTAGACCAGATCCTGCTTTTACTAGCAATGAATCTACATGGCCATGATAGCAGCCTTCAAATTTTATGATTTTGCTGCGGCCAGTATACCCTCTCGCCAATCGAATCGCCGACATAACCGCTTCCGTTCCGGAACTGACAAATCGTATTTTATCAATGTATCTGTTGTTATCTATGATAAGCTTCCCCAATTCGTTGCCGAGTCTTGTCGGGGTACCGAATGAAGTACCTTTCGATATGGTAGCTATGACTTGTTCTCTAATGTGCGGGTTGTTATGCCCTAAGATAAGTGGACCCCAGCTGCAGCAAAAATCTAGATAGCTATTATCATCTTCATCGATGATTCTACTACCCATAGCTTCTTTAATGAATAATGGTGGACCAGAGACGGACTTAAAGGCCCTTACTGGCGAGTTTACCCCACCGGGGAAGTATTGTTTAGCTTCAGCGAATAACTCTACTGACTTTTGTCTATTCTTAACTACAGTTTCCATTCAACAAATCTAGTATTCTTTTAGTCCAAAATGTAGCGTTTCAAGGAAAGAAACACGGCTGTACCATGGATTTTGACAGTAAGCATACTTGTTATAAATCCTAATTAGAATAGGCCTTATAAGCCAAAAGAAATATATGGATTAGGATTAATTTACATATATTTGTGCGATGAGTAATGTGGATTCGATATCTTTTGTGAGCGAGGAGATAGCTTATTTTCTTAGCAGAGAAAAGCAAGCTTGTATTCCGGGCTTTGGACGTTTTGTGTCTGAGCGTCAGCAAGCTACATTAAATAAAGCGGGCAGCGAACTATTAGCACCCTTCAATAAAATCTCTTTCATTTCAAATTTAGAAGAATCCAATACTGACTTTTCAGACTTTATTGATAGCTATCATCCTGACAATACGTTGTTAGATGATTTTGTGAACAGCTTTGTTTCCAAATTGTTGGATCAAAATAGGGTAGAGCTCCCTGAATTAGGAGTATGCAGCTTAAATGAGCAAGGTGTCTTCCAGTTTGTTGGTATACCTATTTCGGATATCACTGAAAGCTTCCAAGCTCTGAAGTTAAATATCAAAACAGTTTCTCAACCAGTGGTGATTACAGAACCCGAAGAGTTAAATACACCTGGCGAAGCTTCTGCTTCCATAGAATTTAATGATTCTTCTAGATCTAGAGCTAAACTCATAAGAATCGGAATGGTCTTATCCTGTTTTGTAATGCTAATAGCTTTTATGTCTCAATACAAATGGGAAAAACCTGCCACCACTGAGTATCAAAAAGTACCTACCAACTATAATATTAGTCCGCAAGATCAAGAAATCATTGTTGCTTCAGAGGATGGCATTTTATCGGTTAGTGAAATAGGAGACGCTCAAGAGATTATTGAGCGACAAAAGCTCATGAGTGCAGAAATTGTAGAAACAGAGGTGCTAAACAAAGCTACTATCATTACGAATACTTTTGGAAACCAACGTAATGTAGAAAAGCAACTAAGACTAATATCTAATTTAGGATATCAAGGGTCCACTTTACATAAAGATAATGGCTTAGTATCTACCTTAATAGCACTTGAATACAAGGATGAACAAGACCTAGATCATCGAATAACTCTACTCAAAAAGGACTTTCCACGCGCAAAGCGAAAAAAGTAATTTCCCTTTCTCTTTCTTTTTAAGTCTATATCAATTCCTAAATGCAGTGTAAATAGGTTGACAGAAATTCTGTGCAACGTAGATTAGATTGATTGACATTGTTATTTGAAAGTCACTATTATTAGGAAATTTGACTATAAAATAGAATATAATACTACAATTATTCGATTTTGTAGATTATTATTCTTACATTATGCAAATAACCAAATTGATTGCTATGGGCGCCACCAAAAGAATCCTGATACTCGCTTTTTCCTTTTGTTTATGCATCCAATTGTATGCACAACAACCAGTAGAAAAAACCTTAGTCAAATCATTCAATTTACAAGGAAACGACGTCATAGACCTTGCGCTCGAAGGGGACATTCAGATTAATGAATGGAACTCTAATGTGATTAGAGTGGAAATGCTCATTACACTCCAAAATGGCAATGAAATGTTGCTCAAATCCCTTATCAAAGCAGGTCGTTATAATCTTAAATCTTCTGAAACGGAAGATTCATTCCTAATTAGCATCCCTGGTCTTGAAAGAGAAGTCAAGGTAAAAGGGATGAGCCTTATAGATAAGGTAAGTTATGCGATTAGTGTGCCTGAGGGAGTCAATATTCGCGAAGCAAAGGAAACCACTGTCCAAATCGAGGATAAAAAGTAGTCAAGGCAGCACAAAACACACTTTTTATCGTTCCCATGTCTTTTTTAGGCACAACAGGTAAATTTTTATTTATCCTTCAAATCTTTGTGTCTTATATATCGTTATATTACAGCATATATTGATGTAATAATTACCGGTTTTTGGTGATTGCTCTTGTCATAGGATTGAGTGATATTACCTTATATCGATTACTAAATAAATAGACTATGACCAAATACATTCTAGTAACGCTATTGCTACTTGTTTCTATAGTATCCTCCGCCCAGCACGTTAAAATTATCAACAAAGATTTTTCTATTGAAGAGTACAATTCTGTGGAGTTTGATCTCTATGGAGAGACTACCTATCAGCAATGGGAAGCAGACTATATACTAGTCGAGACTACTGCCAAGCTTTGGGATATTCCTAAGCGTTTATTTACGCAATACGTAGGTAAAGGAAGATACTTTTGCGAACTAAAGTCTACTAATGCAGGTGCTAGAATTTCTGCTGTTCCCGTAGAAAGAAACAAACTCGTAACCCGAGAATCTGTAGTCTCAGTGGTATACTACCCTAAGTCTTTCGCTATACATGATTCAAAAATTGTACGTCAAGAATCTATGGTTTCTTCTAAAGAAGAAAAGGAGGAAAAATAAGATGTTTTAAATCTAAAGAATAAGTGTCTTTATGTCATGGTATTTAGCGTTTCTGCCAATTGCTTGTTTCCTTTTCATGTGATATAATAAAATTGAATTTTATAGCAAAAGAAAAAAGGAGTATAAGCTAAAAGCGTCAGTTGTCAGATTTGTAAAAGAAAAATCCCCCATGCGAAACGACTTTACGCTTATCCCATATGCTTACGTTCAAATAGAAGGCAGAAAAGAGAAATTAGTTAGACTGAAATATTCGGATTCTTGGTCCATGCCCTATAAAGTTGGAGACCAAGTCGATGTTTTCTTCTATGCTGGTGTTTTATACTATTGGGATGCTTATGATGTTGGCTTATCTAAATACCTTCCTTCAAAATGGGATTTTTGGAACGCGGAATAAATCTAATAGTAGCTTTCACAAATACATTATTCACCAAATTCAACATTACTCAAATCCCCTGGGCTAGGGGTAGTAGCAGTGGGCAGCTCTGCTGACCAGTCCGATAGCCTGTGCGAAGAGATTGTGCAAGGACCATGCTGCGAATGACCCGACCCATGCCCTTGAAGTGGAGAATAGGCCCTAATAGGAAAAGGCATGGGGAGCCCCCAAATCAATATTCTTTTCACACTAAACTATACCTAAGACTATCTTATCTTTGACTCATGATAAAAGAGGTGGAAGTACGAATAGATCTGGCTCATGTAGGCAATGAGGAATATCTGTATGAGCGTGGTGCAAAAAAGCTGTCCATCAAGCGGCCTCGCATCAAGCATTGGGAAGTGATGCGTCGCTCTATAGATGCGCGTAAACGAAACCCCATCTATGTATATCGTCTACGGTATTTTATAGATGAAGAGCCAGTTGAGAAAAAGACTATTCTGAGTGATTTTCAAATGATAAAAGACCGTCCGAAGGTGCTTATCATCGGAGCTGGACCTGCTGGATATTTTGCTGCATTAGAGCTAATCGACCTCGGATATAGACCCATCATTTTTGAACAAGGAAAAGATGTGCGCGCCCGTCGAAAAGACCTCAAGGCGATACAACAAGATGGATTCGTAAATGATAAATCCAATTATTGTTTTGGAGAAGGTGGCGCAGGGACCTATTCTGATGGAAAGCTGTATACCCGTTCGCAGAAGCGAGGAAAGATAATTCGCGTTTTGGAATTGTTAGTAGAGCATGGTGCACAAAAAGATATTTTGATGGATGCTCATCCGCACATTGGGAGTAATAAGCTGCCTAAAATCGTACAAAACATACGAGAGACTATAGAAAAATTTGGTGGAGAAGTTCACTTTGATACTACGATGACTGACCTAATAGTAGAGAAAGAAATATGTATAGGAGTAGTCATAGATAGTGGCAAAGAGCACAGGGGGGAATCTGTCATTTTAGCTACAGGGCATTCTGCGCGCGCGGTATACAAGCTCTTGCACGAAAAAGGTATCCGTATAGAAGCGAAGCCGTTTGCCTTGGGCGTGCGCATAGAGCATCCGCAATCTATCATAGACGAAGTACAGTATAGTCGTAAGAAAAGAGGGGAGCATTTACCTGCAGCGAGTTATTCTTTGGCTTGTCAGGTGGGGGAGCGAGGGGTGTTTTCGTTTTGTATGTGTCCTGGTGGATTAGTCGTGCCAGCGGCGACAGCCCCGGGAGAGATTGTAGTCAATGGGATGTCTCTTTCGCGTAGAGATTCCCCATTCGCGAATGCAGGTACGGTAGTAGCGGTAGAAAAAGAAGATCTGGAAGCCTATGAGGAATATGGTGTATTTGCAGGCCTTGCATTTCAGCAAGCGGTAGAGCAAAAACTATTTGACTATGGAGATGGATCTCAGCGAGCGCCAGCCCAACGATTGCCAGATTTTGTGCAGGGTAAGCTCTCTAAGGACCTGGCACCAAGTAGTTATATTCCTACTTTGTATCCCGCACCTATGCACGAACTTTTGCCAGCTTCCATCTATCAAAGATTGCAGCAAGGGGTGCAACAATTTGGCAAAATGATGCGCGGCTATTATACCCAAGAAGCGAACGTAATAGGCGTAGAATCTAGAACTAGTTCTCCCATTAAAATACCTAGAAATAAAGATACCTATATGCATGAGGATGCAGAAGGCTTGTTTCCTTGTGGAGAGGGCGCTGGCTATGCTGGGGGTATAGTGTCTGCAGCAATGGATGGACAAAATGTCGCCAAAGCAGTAGTAAAGTATTTGCAAACAAAATCAAATATATCTTAATTTTGCATTAATCAAATGACAAGTATTTTGTGATTTAAGGTTTTCAAAAAATTACCGAACCATTCAATAACTAATGGTTTGGTAATTAAACGTTAAATCACTGATTATCAATGATTTTAAATTGACTTTTGCTTTCTTAAAGTGCTATTAATCAAATGACAAGTATTTTGTGATTTAAGGTTTTCAAAAAATTACCAAACCATTCAATAACTAAATCTATGAAGGATATTGCAGACCTTTTAGGTCGAATTCTAATATCATTTATATTTCTCTTTGAAGCCTATGATTCCATAG
>CAYWOZ010000188.1:0-6735 GCA_964458675.1 uncultured Saprospiraceae bacterium | reverse complement strand
CTTTTTCTGCTTACTCAATTCCAAACCAATATCCGCTCTGTGATAGTTTGTCATTCGGAAGTTATTCTTTTCTCCGAGGCTTTGCACTTCAGTAGTGCTAGTGAAGGTTTGCCCATTACCAGTTCCAAACGTTTCCTGTTCTACTGGATATCTAAATTGGGGTAGTGTAAATGCATTACCTGTGCCGAATACCCAAGTACCAGATAAGGTAACATGGTCATTGAATTTATGGGAAGCGACAATAGATATGTCATGTCTACGATCGTATCTGAAAGGAAAAGTCCTGCCGCCATTTATTTGGTCAAAGGTTCTATTGTTCCAAGACAATGTATAGCCGATCCAGCCCGTTGTTTTTCCTCTTTTCTTTTGTAAAAATAGTTCAAGACCATATGCTTGTCCATCTCCCTGTGTGACTTTGTCTTGCCAATTGTCTTCTTGCCCAAAAGTAAAAGAGCTTCCTTCTTTAAAGGAGACCACGTTTTTGAGTTCTTTGTAATATACCTCAGCAGATAATTCATACTTATTGTTAAAAGTTTTAGCTGCTCCAAATGCTGTTTGCCAAGAACGTTGAGGTAACACCCTTCCAGTACTGGGTACCCACAAATCAGTGGGCAAACTAAGTGCTTCACTTGTTAATAGATTTATATATTGAGTCATAGTAGCAAAACTACCTTTCAAAGCAATATTGTTTGGGAGTAGATATCGAAGCCCTACTCTAGGTTGTAGAGAAGTGTAGTCCGCATCATCAACATTAAACATAGAAGCATGAAGACCTACGTTTGCTTTCAGTTTGCCTAAGGTAATCTCATCTTCTATATATATAGCAGATTCAATAGAGTTGGTGACATTGGAGCCTAGTATGGTGTCAATATCTACTTCTCCAAGATTTGCTTTAACGTTCACCACTCCAGGAGTATATTTGTGGTCGGTGATTTGAAGGCCGAAACGCAAGTAGTGATTTGGGTTTGGAATGAAGTCAAAATCTATTTTTGCTGATACATCTCTTATGCCTGAGCGATTGTTAGTAGAGAAAAATTGCGGAGGATCTTCAACACGATTTTCAAAAGAAGCAAAAATATCTATATCATAATTGGTATAGTTGATAGCTGTATTGGCAAATAGCTTATTGTTGATCTTGTAGTTCCATCTAAAAGAAGAAATAAGATTGCCCCAATTGATACCTCCTGTAAATCCCTCGTCTTCAAAAGAAATGGTGTTTTCGAAAACATCCGCTCCCGAATATCCACTCAAGTATAGACTGTGCTTGTCATTGATTTTATAATTCAATTTTGCATTAAGGTCGTAAAAGAATAATTTTAGATTGAAATCGGTATCTGCTTGGCTATTGGCTAAACTGATAAAAGGCTTTGCTAATAAATCAATATAGGTTCTACGACCGCTGACAATAAAGGACATCTTATCTTTTATGATAGGTCCCTCTAAGGTGAGTTTAGAAGAAATAGATCCTAGTGATCCTTCTCCATGAAACTCTTTATTGTTCCCTTCTTTCATGTTGATCTCTAGTACACTTGAAAGACGTCCTCCATATCGTGCTGGAAAACCACCTTTGGTCAAGGTTACGTTTTTGATGGCATCTGCATTGAACACAGAAAATATACCTAATACGTGAGAAACATTATAAACTGGAACACCATCTAGTAGAATCAAATTTTGATCAGGACTGCCGCCTCTAACATAAAGACCACTTTGGCCTTCACCACCTGATTGGACGCCAGGTAGGAGTTGCAAAGCTTTCATAACGTCGTTTTCACCAAGTAGGGCAGGTATCTTTTTTATTTGTTCGACCGGGATGTCCATTTTGCTCATTTGGACGTCTTCTTCTATTCGATACAGTTTTTCAGCTTCCACTACTACTGTTTCTAATTCTACAGAGGAACTAAACTCAAAGTTAATAGTAGTATCTCGATTCAATTCAAAGTTGTGAAGCTGATTGGTGAAACCTATATAACTCACTTCGAGATCAACAGAGCCAGCAGGCAAAGTCAAACTGAAAAAACCATAGGTATTGCTCGTGGTGCCTTGTAAGGAAGTCTTCTCAAAAATATTCGCACCGATTAGTTTTTCACCACTTTCTTGGTCAATCATATATCCACTGATGGTATATCGATTTTGGGCGGATATGTGTGTACAGAGAAAGGAGCAAATTAATACAAGTGAAATCAGACGCATAGCTAAATTGTAGTTTTTGTTCATTTCCGAATTGTTTTAAAATGTGGTTGATTATTAAATACGCTTGCACCAATAATACCTACGCTGTATAAGTGAATTTATTTTACGACTTCTGTTAAAATATGATATTAGAATCTAGTTTATTTATGATTTGCCGCAAAGTTATTTTAAATTGCCTTTTCAAAGGATTTTCTCTTGATAATATTTTCAAGCTTTGCCATTAACAAAAACAGAATATGCGACCGATATTAATTTTCTCTTTATTACTTTTTTTTACTGGAAGCCTTATTTGCCAGACTTCAATTGGGGTCAAATTTGGCTATAACGTCTCAAATATTGTTAAAAGCAAATCCGCTGCTGGCATCGAAGATTTTGGTGAATTAGAGGCTATTCATTTTGGTGTAGTTGGAAATATTACTTTGAGCAAAAAACTTGGTATACAGGCAGAACTATTCGCTATTGGTAAAGGTTTTGATGCAAGAGTGCTAGGTGCATCTGATCAACTTCTACAAAATTACATTGCTACTCCAGTGTTGCTCAAGTATGAGATTGTACCGAAGTTAAGTATTTTGGGCGGATTCGAACCAAGCTACTTATTCAGTTCCTACTGGACAGATGGCCTTGAGTTTCAAAATGTTTCTGAACTCTTTGAAGAACAAAGAAAGCTTGACCTAGGTGTAGCTGCTGGTCTTGCTTTCAGGTTTGCACGAAAGTGGAGCCTAGATGTTAGATACACTCGTGGTGTTTTATTTGCGAATTCAGAAAGTTTCCGTGTACATAATCGCTCTTTTTATTTTTCCATTCATAGATATTTTGGTGGATAATATTTAAAAAGTAAATGACAATTTATGAGATAAGTGTGCTCACTTTTTAATAGGTATACTTGATTTTAAATTTGTTTTGCTTGAGCATTTAGAAAGTTATTCTAAGTGCTCAAGTTTTTTTAAATTGGGTTCATAACTACGAATAAAATGTAAATTATTTACTCAAGTTTCGGTAGTTAGATTTGAAAATTATTTATCATTAAATAACTTCCAAACAATTGATAATTAAGTCAATATTGAAGCTAAAGCTAGATTAAGATTAGATTTTTTCGATATAAATTAGAATATGACCTAAGGTTCAAAATTATAATTTTCTGCTTCGGAGAATAAAATTATAATGGAGAATAAGTTTCGACCTTTAAACCTGCCTGGGTGACCAGTCCGACAGGGATTTAGTGTCGGAATCGTTAAGAAAAGCCGTCAGAAGGCTTTATGGTCGAGCAAATAAAAATAAAAAAAGAGAGATAAGAATAAACGTAGGGGACAAAGAGAGGATGAAATGCTACACTCAAGGCGAGTTTTAAGCCTTTAGACTTTTTAGATTTCATAAGCGTTAAAAATCTTTACAGTCGAGAGTTTTTTGTTACTTTTTCACGGGGAAAAAGTAAGTGAAAGAACAGCGGTCAAGATTTCATAAACATACGAAATTATTATTAAGATATTAATATAAATAACTACCGAAACTTTAGTTATTTATATTGGGTTACAAATATTTCCTTCTAGTTGTGCAAGGAATATGGAGGGGCTCGAGGTTTAGATGGTGCAAACATTATTGCAGTTTGTTTATAATATTTTTTATAAAAATAGATATTTTATGAAAGGGTACCTCTTTTTCTTTATCACGATATTTTCAATTGGTAATTTAGCTAGTCAATCTAATTTAGGAATTAAAATTGGTTATAATCTTACAAAACCCGATTTTGGTAAAAATGATACTGCATTATTGCCTAGTAGTTTGATCTCTTATGAAGAGTTTAAAGCGTTTCACTTGGGAATAATTGGAAACTTCAATCTTATTGATAAGTTTGACTTAAATGCAGATTTTTTATTTATAGGTAAAGGTCTTAATTCTGGTCAAGCAAATATGAATGTAATATTGAGAAATACTTTAGCTTTTCCAATTACTATTAGATACGAACTATTACCGAAATTTAATGTACTTGCAGGTATAGAGATGAATTATATTCTTAGTCATTTTACAGTTAATGGACTTGAGTTTCGTAACGTTACTAATCGATTACCGAGTGAGGATTTACCTAGAAATTTTGATGCAGGATTGGTATTCGGATTACAATATAGATTTGCAAAAAAATGGGAAATAGATTTTCGTTACGTCAGAATTTTATTAGAGAATTCACCTAATTTTTCTTCAAGAATTTATCGACGAACTTTTATGGTTTCATTAAATAGATATTTTGGTAATAATTCTTTAAAAAGTAATTGACACAATTTTATAACAAGTGTTCTTATTTGTTAGCAAGTTAGTTAATTTTATTTGAGCACTTAGAAACTTATTCTAAGTGCTCAATTTTTTAAAGGTGGTTATAAACTGACGCCTTCAATAGAATTTGATGCTTTAAGTAATACCTGCAAATTGCGCAAGGGATATGGAAGGACCGACCAGCGGGAGGTGTGTCCCTGGAGGTACGGAAGGGATACCGGAGTGAACACGGAGCCTGGAGGAGCCCGACCTCAGCTGGAAGCCATTTTCGGCGCAACAGCTGAGGATGTGCCCAAAACATCCAAAATACCCAAAACATCCAATTCATACAACAGTGTTTGAGATTGATCCATCAAATGCCTTATAAAGTGTCTACTTACTTAGTGTATTGAGTACGTTATCGCGTAAGGCTTCAATATCTGAGGTTAATACATATTTAAAAAAAGCATAATAAAAATATTTACTATGTAAGTAGAACTACTTTGCTAGAAAATCGTAATGAAGGACTGAAAACCAGTAATTTGTATATTAAATTATTCAGATTATGTTGGATTAGGCATAGGCTTTTATGTAGCTTTGCCTCGTAACATGATAACTAATAAATAATATTGAACTTATGAATTCTTTTGGATTAAAGAACGAGAGCTTTAGCGATTCTGAATTAGGGATTAAAGAGCCTACTACTTTTTGGAATCTTTCACCGTCTGCCTTGATTGAAAAAACAGTTACTCTTGGCCAGGGAAAGATTACATCTTCGGGGGCATTGACCATAGACACGGGAAAGTTTACTGGCCGTTCGCCGCAGGACAGATTTATAGTGTTAGATGACATCACGGAACACAAGGTGGATTGGGGAACGACTAATAAAGAAATTAGCCCAGCTCATTATGACAAGTTGTATAACAAGGTGATGAAGTACATGAATACATGCAAAGATGTTTATGTGCGTGATGCCTATGCCTGTGCGAATACGAACTACAGATTGAATGTACGTGTGGTTACAGAATTTCCTTGGCAGAATTTGTTTGCCTATAATATGTTTTTGCGTCCAGATAATAAAGCGAAGACTGAATTTAGCCACGATTGGTTGGTCTATTCATTTCCAGGCTGTCTAGCAGATGCAGAAACAGATGGAACGCGTCAAGAGAATTTTGCAGTCATTAACTTTACTAAGAAGACAATCATCATCGGTGGGACTGCTTATACTGGAGAAATCAAAAAGGGAATTTTCTCCGCATTAAATTTCTTATTGCCTACAGAGGAAGGCGTGTTCCCTATGCACTGCTCTGCGAATGTAGGTAAGAAAGGAGATACGGCTTTGTTCTTCGGATTATCTGGTACAGGTAAGACTACATTGAGCACAGACCCTGAGCGAAAGTTGATTGGGGATGATGAGCATGGATGGTCTAAGGGATCCGTCTTTAACTTTGAAGGCGGCTGCTATGCGAAGACCATCGACTTATCTGAAAACCGAGAGCCACAAATATATAAGGCGATCCGATTTGGTGCCATGTTGGAGAATATCAATTTTAAAGATGAAAGTAATAGGGTAGTAGATTACACCAACTCGGAGAAGACTCAGAATACTAGAGTTTCTTACCCTATAGATCATATAGATAATATCGTATTTAATTCGAGAGGAGATATTCCACAGAATATATTCTTTCTGACTTGTGATGCATTTGGGGTATTGCCTCCGATCTCAAAGTTGACTACGGAGCAAGCAATGTATTATTTCTTGTTGGGCTATACCGCAAAGATTGCTGGTACCGAGGCGGGGATCAATGAGCCACAGGCTACTTTCTCTGCTTGCTTTGGTTTGCCTTTCTTGCCATTGCCTCCTACGGAATATGCGAAGCTGTTAGGACAGAAGCTTGAAAAAGGCTCTAATAGAGACGATAAAAAAATAAACGTATGGCTCGTAAACACTGGTTGGTCTGGTGGTGAGTATGGAGACGGCAGTAGAATTAATCTTGTATTTACTAGATCGATGATTCAAGCTGCTTTGAATGGGACATTAGAAGATTCAGAGTTTACTACAGAATCTTTCTTTAATTTATCAATACCTACTTCATGTCCAGATGTGCCGAATGCGATGCTGAACCCGAGAGATACATGGCCAAATGAAGGAGAATACGATGCGAAGGCAAAAGTCTTGCAAGATTTATTTGCTGAGAATTTTAAAAAGTACGAAAGCTTTAGTAAAGTGTAAGCTGAGCTAAATAAAGCAATATAAGAGCCCGCTTTGGAATTAATTCTAATGCGGGCTTTTTTATGCAA
>CAYWOZ010000187.1:0-6741 GCA_964458675.1 uncultured Saprospiraceae bacterium | reverse complement strand
CGCCTTCTAGTTCACGCGCTAAATGAAATTTACATTCTTTCAGAGGTTAATAGAGGTGCCCAAAACAAAATATCTCCCTCTCCTACGTCAAGCAGCGGATGAAATTTGATAATATCCCCTTGTTGTTCGAAAATATTGAGCTGAAATCTAAATTTCGTTTGATAGGCAATGAGGCCACTGATCCATAGCTTGTGTTTCGCTATGATTGGATCCAGTGATGCAACTTTGTTGATAGTACAACACATCTTTGGGTGGTCTATCCACCATTGTTCCTCACGGGTCAACTCATTCTGAGTCTGATTGGGTAAAACATCGATGACGTTCATTCCATATTTCTCTGTTAAGGTTAACTTGTACGCAATAGTCTCTTCAAAATGATAGGTCGTATCAATAAAATGAACTGTCTGACTTGGTGTGGCATCATGTACTATATCCAGCAGCACAGCCGCATTTGTTCCAAAACTAGAGGTATATAAAACATCCTTTACATCAAACATTTGATAAAACAAATGCACACGCATGACGAAATCTAAAGGTGCATAGATTCTGTTGAGTGTTTCGATCTTATATCTGTCTTTGAATGGAATTTCATTCCATTCTTTTAATTTCATACGTTTGGTCATACCTGTTCCTGCTCTTCTTTTTTGATTAAAATTTCTGTCAAGTCATTTAATGCCTTAACCTTATGTTCGAAATCTCCTACCAATTGGTCTCTATAAATTTTGAGATTGGAAAGCAAGCTATCTACATCCTCAGGCAGTATTTCTTCCAACAGTTGTCTAAACCTTTTTGCAAAAGTTGGAGACTGACCATTGGTAGAAATAGCTACTTTAAGAGGGCCACGAGTCACAATGCTCCCCAAATAAAAATCGCATAAATCAGGAGTGTCTGCGACATTGACCAACCTGTTTTTGGATTTTGCAGCAGCATGAATTTCATGATTTAGTACTCGCATATTAGTGGCTGCTACCACTAAGTCATGCCCATCGATATCACTAGGCTCAAATTCTTTATTGATAATGGTGAGATTGTAATCTCTTTTTCTAAGCATCTCTTCTATCTCAGGATTTACCCAAGGCGCTACCACTGTAATGTTGGCATCTGGACTACTCTTCAATATGAAAAATAACTTTTCATATCCTACTTCTCCTGCGCCTACGATCAAGGTATTCATCTTGTGTAGTTTGAAAAATACTGGGTATAGTGGATTTGTCTCTGCCATGGCTTATGTTTTTTTTGTTTTTGTATTGGCTTGAACAAGATTGCACTCAGGATGTAGACTCACCACCTCCCCAATGATGATTACTGCTGGAGCTCCTATCCCAGATTCAGATACTTTATCTTGGATAGTATCAATATTACCAATCACTTTTCTTTCATTGGCTCGTGATCCATTTTGAATGATCATCACAGGAAGATTTGCTTTATTTTCAACTTTGAAAAGTTCAACAATTTGTCCCAATTTTTTGACACCCATTAATACAACTATAGTTGCAGAAGACTGCGCAGCTATAGCAATATCTTTTGACAAATCTCCTGTTCTCGTAGTCGCAGTAACCACTATAAAACTTTCATTAACTCCTCTTCGCGTTAAGGGTACTTCTTGTAATTCAGGAACCGCAATACAACTCGATATCCCAGGGATAATCTGCGCAGGAATATCAAATGACTTGACAAATTGCAACTCTTCATGTCCTCTCCCGAATATAAAAGGATCCCCTCCTTTGAGGCGAACCACATGCCCATGAGTATAGGCGTATTGCACCATCATGAGATTGATATCCTCTTGTATATAGGCGTGATTAGCCGCTCTTTTTCCCACGTATATTTTCTCTACATGAGCGGGGATGAAGGCCAATATTTCTTCAGTGACCAAAGCATCATACAGGACTACGTCCGCAGTATTGATAGCTCTAAAGGCCTTTATAGTCAGCAAATCTGGATCCCCAGGCCCTGCTCCTACAATTGATATTCTAGGTTTAATAGTATTCATAAATATTATTTCTTGTATATTAAAAATAAGATTAGGCTTTATAGTGAGACTCAATAACATTTTTGTCTCCACCAGATAATTTATCATCACGATAAGCCACTACCAAATCAAAAAAACCTTTTGCTTGATTCTGGTAATTTTTAGCGAACGCTTCATTGGGTTCAAACTTGTTGATTTGCAAAACCAAGTCATGGAAATTTTCTATAGATTTAATTTTACACGATTCTACAAATGTGCTTTGAAAGTCCTTGATGATTCCAATGTGCGTATTACATTTTACATCTTCAATAAGAAGTAATGCCTTTGCTGAAATCACAAATCCAGTATAGGCATAAAAGATAGCTCCAGACCAATCTTCTTGCTCTAGCGTAATTTTAGATTGGTTTATTTTTTCTTTTGCATCATTAATGATACTTGACACTACGTCAACTGCAGCCCCTGCACATTCTCCTACTCCAATCTCTTGCTTGTAGTCATGCTCTTGTCCCCAATCTCTAAATTCTTCCTCCTTAATGCCTTCAACATTTCCTAGAGACTTTAATAAATCATAGAAATATATTTTACCTCTTTCATAGTAGTAATCGTTGAAGTACTGTCCATCTTTTGCATGCTCTTCATAATCATTCAAAATTCTAGTGACTGCTACAGGTATCCTTTTCGTGGGAACCTTGATGACCTTCTCTGCTATAAATCCTTTTCCATTCTGATCTACTCCACCACCTAATACTATCTGCATAGCAGGTATTACAAGTGGCCTTTTCTTTATAGATGAACCATGAAATCCAATGTTGGCAATCATATGTTGTCCACAGGCATTCATGCATCCACTGACCTTCATCTTGATATTGCGGTCATCTACAAATTGTGGAAAAACTTCTTTCACCAAGCGCTCTAGTTCTAAAGCCAAACCAGTACTATTGGTAACTCCTAAAACACAAGTATCTGTACCTGGACAAGAAGTCACATCTGCAAGCGTATCAAATCCTGGCTCTGCTAATCCAATGGCGTCTAATTCATTAAATACGTTCGGTAAATATTCCTTACGCAAGAACTTAATTATCATACCTTGATTTACAGATAAGCGAATGTCATCAGCAGCATATTTCTTAATAATTTTCGCAAGCTTCTTCGCCTTATCTCCTTGGATATCTCCTTTGACGATTCTGATCTGAGCTGCAAAAAAACCTTTTTGCTTTTGACCGTAGATGTTTGACTTGAGCCATAGGTCATATTTTTCAGGATTGTTAGGAGCTATAGCATCCAAATCTAATTTTTCTGGAATTACAGTTGGAACTGCGTTTCTATTGATCTTTACCTTTTGGTGTGGAATTGCTTTTCGCTCTGCATCTACTAAGCGCAACCATTCTTCTAAGCCTAAACCTTTTACCAAGAACTTCATTCTGGCTTTGAATCTCTTTTCACGCTCTCCATGCCTATCAAAAACACGAACGGCTGCTTCTAAGAATGGAATAATCTCATCTTCATGGATAAATTCAAAAGCAGTTAATGCCACGATAGACACTGCTCCGATTCCACCTCCTACTACCAACTTAAATCCTCTTTCTCCATCTTGGACCCTAGGAATAAATCCAAAGTCATGGAAGTAAGTCAAAGCAGTATCCATATCACTCGAGCTAAAAGCGATTTTTATCTTTCTTCCCATCTCTTGACAAATCGGATTTCTTAGAAAAAACTCATAAGTACTTTGTACATACGGGCTAATATCGAAAAGCTCGTTTGGATCAATCCCAGCATGGGGAGAACCCGTTATATTTCTGACCGTATTACCACATGCTTCTCGGGCAGTTACACCAACTTGAGACAACTCGGTCCAAATAGCAGGTGAGTCTTCTACTTTTACATAGTGCATTTGAATATTTTGCCTAGTGGTAATGTGGAGATTTCCATTAGTATATTTTTCAGAAACTTCTGCCAATCGAATCAACTGATCCGTTGTGATTTTTCCGAAAGGAATCTTTGTCCTAAACATTTGCACACCCAGTTGGCGTTGGCCATATACTCCTCGAGTCAATCGATAATGCTTAAATTTTTCTTCATGCATTTGACCTGTCTTAAACAGCTCAATATTTTTTTGCAATTCAAGGATATCTTTTACAACTACCTTATCTAATTTGTTCAAATCTAAATTTCCACTCATGTGATACATTTTATTCTCTGCTTAACGGTTTAAAAGCAATTAAAAAAATAGCATAAAAAAAGCCCATTCAGTACTTGACTGAATGGGCTTTTTCCACTACTTATATGTGTATAAGAATATTCCTCTATCAATCAGTTAAAACTAAACGAGCACAACAACAACAGCAGCAACAACAAGAAGTCGCATGATTTGCAGTTATAGGTGCATTAGTTAAAAATGTAATTAGAGTATTCTTCATTATGTTAAATATGAGAGCCTTTTTATAACTCTGCAAGGCAAGTATATCACTATATAAGATAAAAGGCAAGTCCCAAAAACGGGTAAAAGAGAGGTATTTCAGATATGCATTTGAAGTATACCTTAGATAAAACTTGGATAACAGATATAAGTCAATGAATTTCAGATTTTTATCAAATCAATCTAAATGAAAATAAAATAGGACTCATGAAGATGTCTTGTTACGGATAAAGTACAAAGAAAGAGTGAACAACTAGTCAATTTGGCATTCCTGCAGAAGGTCGCTATCTATACCTTTCACTTCAGCAGTTAAATGCGGTTCGCCGGCAGACCAATCTATCCTCAAGAGACCATAATTGAGCTTTGGCATGAGATCTCCCACTCTGTACTGATTTGGTTCTTCTTTCTTCTCTGTTCTTGCATGCGTAAGGCCGCTACTAGTAACCTCATAAAGTGGAAAATCCAAATCAGGGATTTCTATCATAGAAATCTCCGCTATATGTCTATCCCCACTAATAATAATTGGGCACTGGGGGTTTGTCTTAGCGAGCAACTTAAAAAACTTATGTCTAGCGGCTGGAAAATTGTTCCATTTTTCAAAGTAGTGTTCTGTAGGAACGACCTGAATGCTCGATATTATAATATGTACATTCGCTTCGGAATTTGTCAATTCTCTTTCAAGCCATTTCCACTGAGCAAAACCTAAAACATCTCCTGTTTTATTTTGTAAATATCGCTGCCCTCCTTTTTCAGGGTTATCTTCTAATTCATCTCTAAAGTATCTAGTATCTAAAATGAGAATTTTTACTTGCTTACCTTTAGGTCCAACTGTATAAGATTGAAATGCACCTTTTCTTTTATGCACAGGTTGATCTTCCGGCACATCAAGAAAATCTAGAAGTAAATCTCTAGACTGTTCTCGTTTAGGATACGTCTTGCATGCATCATTATCGCCATAATCATGATCATCATATATACCAAGAATGGTCGTATTGGTCACAAATTTTCGGTAATATTCATTAACCTTTTGTTTTTGGTATTCATCTGCTTTCAATCGCATATCCTTCGTATCTGCATAAATAATATCTCCCGACCATATCCACAAATCAGCTTCTTCAGAGGCAATGTTATCCCAATAGCTTTGATCTTTTTTTTGATTATTACAAGATCCAAAAACAATGCTTGTCAATTCTTTATTCACGTCAAGTGGTTTCATGCCAAAATCATTGCTTTGCGCTTCGACACTTTCAAATACTAGAAAACTAAAAAAAAATAAAAGCAAAAATCGATTCATAATATTATACATCATATTCTAGATAAAAAATGCCCGCTTTTCTGCGAACTTGATCTAATAAGCTCATGAGTTCTAGCGTAAAATCCAAAGGCATTATATCGCTTTCCGTTTGCCCTAGACCGATACAACGAGAAACCTCGTCCGCTTCATATTTATAACCGTTACAATTATACTTAAAATTTGAGGTTTTTCGATCATTATCTCTAATTCTCAAATCATAATTATTGGGTCCATGAAATCTACGTCCAACCTCCAAAGTCCCCCTCTCCCCTTCAATTAAGAGATCTGAAGGTGTATCTTCTAGCAATGAACAACTTAATTGAGCGGTACAAGTATTACCATACAAAAACTCCATATCCACCTTCATATCTACACCCGTATCTACAAATTCTGCCTTTGCATTTATCTCCGTAGGTTTTCCTAGTAAAGCCAATGAAGCAAAAATAGGGTAAATCCCAATATCTAATAAGGCTCCGCCACCAAGTCTTTTACTAAATAAACGTTTATGATTCTTTTCATTGGCCTCAAAACCAAAATCAGCAACTAAGGAAGTAATCGGTCCGAGGACACCACTATCTACAATTTTTTTCACTTCTACGAAATGAGGTAAAAATCTTGTCCATAATGCATCCATCAAAAACACATTTCTTTCTCTTGATAATGCCACCATCTGCTCAGCCTGATTTAAATTAATGGCCATTGGCTTTTCACATAAAACTGGAATTCCAGCTTCAAGGCACATCATGGTGTTTTCAAAATGTAGATTATGCGGAGTCGCAATATAAATGGCATCCAAATTAGGGACTGCTAAAATTTCTTCATAAGATCCAAGTATATGTGAAGCACCGTGGCGTTTTGCAAATTCAGTAGCTTTTGAAATCGTACGAGAAGCTACCGCGTGCAGTACCCCATTCTCCGTATGAGGCAAATCTGCAGCGAATTTTTCCGCAATTTTGCCTAATCCAATAATTCCCCAATTGAAAACGTTCTTCATTCCGTAATATAAAATTCTCTACCGTACACTTTATTATTAATGGTCGACGATATATGATTTATTAG
>CAYWOZ010000186.1:0-6793 GCA_964458675.1 uncultured Saprospiraceae bacterium | reverse complement strand
TATCATTTATTCCAATCCCAATTCACCATTTCCCAACTCGTTCCGTCGGTTGTTTGCGTATCTAAAATTTCAAATCCAATAGCTAGGTGTGCGTTAAGAGAACGAGTATTCAGTGTTGCTACTTCTGTAAAGAGGCAGTCAAACTGACCAGACAATTCTTCTTTATAAAAAGCATACATGCCCTTAAAAACGCCCTTACCTCTATACGGTTTATCAATACAAACTTGCCCCATGGTCAAGTAGTTCTTATTGGGTAGCAGACGATCGGCCGTTTCAAACATGGGTATCAATATCTCCATTTCATTTCTGAAACTTTCCAACATCACGAGCGCATATCCTACTACTTGATTGTCCATTAAGGCGATACAATGCGGACAAGCATCATTCATTTTCTTAAGAATTTCAAAAGTATGCGGTACAGTAATGTAGCCTTCAGTTTTCTGATCTTCAATAGGAACATTTTGCTTGAGTGCTCTCTTTTGTATTTCAAGTATTTGCTTGAGTTGATTGTCTGAGTTTGCTCTTTGGTATTTGACCATGGAACAAAAGTATAAAATTTAGTGTGCAAATAAAGTAATTATTTCTAAGCTTAAACATCAATTTTATTATTCAAAAGAATAACTTTGTAAATAGTAAAAACGAATAAAATACTTCTCGATTGAGCAATACTTGCTTATAGTAATTATAACAAAGTCAAATGAAATTCGGTACAAAAGTATTACATGCTGGCATCAAATCCGACCCATCAACGGGTGCAGTGATGACCCCAATATTTCAAACCTCTACTTACGAACAAAAGTCTCCAGGAAATCATAAAGGATTTGAATATGCGCGCAGTAAAAATCCAACACGAAGTGTATTAGAGGCCAATCTTGCTGCTTTAGAAAATGGAAAAGACGCGGCTTGTTTTGGATCTGGTCTTGCTGCTATGGATGCCATAGTGAAATTGTTAAAAACTGGGGATGAAGTTATCTGCTGCAATGATTTGTATGGTGGATCTTATCGTCTACTGACTAAAGTATATGCTCAATTTGGGATCAGTAGCAAATATGTAGACATGAGTGAGCCTGCTAGCATAGTAGAGCACATTACCGAAAAGACAAAACTTATTTGGATAGAGACACCAACGAATCCAATGTTGAATCTCATTGATATAAAAAAAACAACAGCAAAGGTTAAGCGTGTTCGTAAAAACATATTAGTATGTGTAGACAACACTTTTGCTTCTCCATACTTACAAAACCCTTTAGACTTAGGTGTAGATATCGTTTTGCATTCTGCGACTAAATACATCAACGGTCATTCTGATGTGATTCTGGGAGCCGTCATCACGAAGAAAAGTAGCCTAGGTAAGAAAATTAAATTTATTCAGAATGCCAGTGGAGCAGTTCCAGGACCTCAAGATTGTTTTTTGACCTTGAGAGGTATCAAGACTTTACACATAAGAGTCGAAAGAGCCTGTCAGAATGCAAAAAAAATAGCGAAGTATTTACAATCGCATCCAAAGGTTAAAAACGTATACTATCCTGGATTTAAATCTCACCCTGGTCACAAGATTGCTAAATCTCAAATGAAGGATTACGGTGCTATGGTATCTTTTGACTTAAAAACCAATACTTTTGGGCAAACCAAAAAAGTACTTTCAAATACGAAAGTATTCACTTTGGCTGAATCTTTAGGAGGAGTAGAGTCGCTTATCGGGCACCCAGCAAGCATGACTCACGCTTCTATACCCAAGGAAGAAAGAGCCAAGATTAAACTTACTGACTCTCTGATAAGGTTGAGCATAGGTATAGAACATGTAGATGACCTTATTGATGATCTAGAAAAAGCGCTAAATAAGTTGTCATAAATTCTACTGAAAATTTATTTTTCCCATTCATTTTATGGATTTCTGTATTATCAAACGTCTTATTAATAAAGGACACCTCGATTAACCTTTGAATGAGGGACAATAAGAAGCTATAATATCATGAATGAATACAACTCTAGTATACCCATAAAACAATGGGCAGAGGCAGATAGGCCTCGAGAAAAAATGCTTTTACTTGGAAAACAGAATCTTAGTGATGCAGAATTATTAGCCATTATCTTAGGCAGTGGGTCTAGAGAGGAGAGTGCTCTTGATCTCAGCAAAAAGATTCTTTCCTCAGTAGAGAATAATCTTAATCAACTAGGCAAAGTAGACCTCAAGAGTTTACAAAAATTTAAAGGTATGGGGCAGGTAAAATCAATCGCATTAACTGCAGCCTTGGAGCTAGGGCGTCGAAGGCAAAGTGCCGATATCATAGAAAAGCCTAAAATAAGCTGCAGTAAAGATGTTTATGACTTGATGCAAAGCAGGTTGGTCGACTTAGCTCATGAAGAATTTTGGATACTCCTACTCAATAGGGCCAATCTAGTAGAAAATAAGATTCTAATCAGTAAAGGAGGCGTAGCAGGGACAGTGGTAGACAATAAAATAATCTTTAAGCATGCATTAGCCCATCTTGCTTCCTCAATCATATTAGTTCACAATCATCCTTCCAGTAATAATAAGCCCTCAAAGGCAGATATAGAAATCACGAAGAAAATTCATGAGTCAGGAAAACTCCTAGATATAAAGGTTTTGGACCATGTAATTATCGCTGGTCAAAACTACTATAGCTTTTCTGATGAAAATATGCTTTAAGTACACAAAAATGCATTGTTTTTTACGAGATTGGGGGCTTTTAGGACATTCCTAAAACAACACAGCATATGAGTTGTTTTATATAATTGATGAGCGAGAAAAAGCAATTTGATTTAGATATATTTAAACGAGTCATTCGACTCGCGAATCCTTATAGGGGAATCCTATTTTTTTGCGCTTTTCTAGCTGTTATTTTGGCCCCAATTACCGTCATTCGACCTTACCTAATAAAGGAGATGGTTGATAAATACATCTTCAAATCGGATGTAGAGGGAATGATCTTTTTGACTGGAGTTATATTTGGGGTTCTTATCCTTAATGTTTGTCTTAGATATCTCTTTATTTACTACACCAATTGGTTAGGTCAGTCTGTGATTCGAGATTTGAGGGTAAAAGTTTTTAACCATATTACCAGTTTAAAACTTAGATACTTTGATACGACCCCAATCGGTACTTCTACCACTAGGACTATCAACGACATAGAGACCATCAATTCAATATTTACGCAAGGAGTTATCACGATAATAGCTGATTTATTGACGCTTATCGCTGTCTTAATCATCATGACTATCACGAGCTGGAAGCTTACTTTGATTTGTTTGAGCACTGCTCCTTTTTTAATTCTTGCCTCTTATATTTTTAAAGAGAAGGTAAAGGCGAGTTACCAGGTTGTAAGAACGCAGATTCAAAAAATGAATGCTTTTCTACAAGAGCGGATAACTGGAATGAAAATCGTCCAAATTTTCAATGCTGAGAAACAGCAAATGGACACCTTTAAAGAAATCAATAGAGAATATACACAAGCCAATTTAAATTCAATATTATACTACGCCATCTTTTTCCCTGTAGTAGAAATAATTTCTGCTGTGGCCTTAGGACTGATGGTTTGGTATGGAGCAAGAGGAGTGATTGCAGGTGATGTTTCTCTTGGTGCCTTGGTGGCCTTTCCATTATTTCTAAGTTTACTTTTTAGACCTATTAGATTGTTAGCGGATAAGTTCAACACTTTACAAATGGGTTTGGTCGCTGCTGGTAGAGTATTCGACTTGCTCGATAATCATGACAAGATTGTTGAAAAAGGGGACAAAGAAGTTAAGAAACTAAGTGGAGACATTGTTTTTGATGATGTTCAGTTTGCCTATAATGACAAAGATTTAGTCCTCAAGAACATTTCTTTTGAGCTAAAAGAAGGAGAAACCTTAGCGATTATAGGGAGCACCGGTTCAGGTAAGAGTACGCTTATCAACATTCTGAATCGTTTCTACGAACTAAACAGCGGGGAAATTAGAATCGGAGGAGAAAACATAGACGAGATGACAATCGAAAGTCTACGTAGCCGCATTAGTATTGTACTACAAGATGTTTTTCTATTTAGTGGCAGTGTTCTTGAAAATATTAATCTGAAAAATCCTGCCATAACTAAGAAAGAGGTGGTAGCCGCATCTAAAATGATTGGGGCGCATGAGTTCATAGAAAAACTACCTGGCGGATATGACTATGAAGTAATGGAGAGAGGAGCTACTTTATCAATGGGACAGAGACAGCTAATCTCTTTTGTACGGGCATTGGTATTTCAACCAGACATTCTTATTTTAGATGAGGCGACTAGTTCTATAGATCCCGAAACAGAGGGTGTTATCCAATACGCGATAGAAAAATTAATCGATAAACGTACCTCCATAATTATAGCACATCGCTTGAGCACTATTAAACATGCTGATAAGATTATGGTCCTCGACCAAGGTGAAATAGCTGAATTTGGCGCGCATAGTGATTTAATCAAGAAAAAAGATGGTCATTATAAGGCGCTTTATGAGATGCAATTCATCGAGGTAGGTTAATTTAGTCGATATTTTATATGCCTTAAGCTAAAAGTGGCTTATCTTGAGCTTAGGAATAAAACAAAGATCCATCTTTGTGCTTATCTATATAAACGATAATCATGATAAATAGACATAGAAGTAACTCGAACCCCATAGTCGGCGTGATAGGTTTAGTTCTTTTTTTGATTGTAGCCTACTTTCTGATAAAAAGTATTGCCTGGGTACTGGGCTTGATAGCACCAGTATTACTTATTCTTACTTTCTTTATGGATAGATCCGTAATTATTAATTATGGAAAATGGATTTTGAATCTTTTCCAAACAAAGTGGTACTATGGATTGGGTGCAGGTGCAATGACTTTTTTTGCATTCCCATTTGTAAGTGCATTTTTATTTGGAAAAGCAATGCTCAAGAAAAAATTTGCTGGAATAGGGAGTGATGGCCAATTCGAAAGGGCTTCTAGTGAAACCTTTACAGAATATGAAGAAGTAGAAAGTGAATTCACTTTTGAGAAAGCAGATGAGTTCAATGCAGACAACCTTGATCTTCCAGAGATAGAAGAAAATCTCAACACTTTGGAGGATGATAGCGCATATGATAATTTATTTGGCAACGACAAATAAGACCTTCTGGCTTTGGCATTGAACCTCTATGTACTTTGCTCCATTGTCCTAGCAATATGCTATTCGTTTTTAATACTTACCTATCTATATCACTGGATACGTTTTCCTGACTTTAAGATTCCAAAAGGTTTTAACCCTAAGGCAAGAATAAGTGTTATTATTCCTATTCGAAACGAAGCCGAACATATAGTACAATTGCTTCACAGTATTAAGGCTACTGAATATCCCAAATCCCTTTTAGAAATAATTGTTGTAGATGACCACTCGAATGATGATAGTGTGGAATTGATTCAAGGATTGAATGATCCAAACATCACAATTCTTTCACTAAGTCAGTATGATCTTCTTGAAGAATATAATTCGTATAAAAAGTTTGGCATCTCTAAAGCAGTAGAATTAGCAAAAGGAGAATTCATAATTACCACAGATGGGGATTGTGTTGTGCCTAAAAATTGGCTTCTTCACTTTGCTTATGTATTTGAAAAAAAAGGAAAATCTTTTGTTGCTGCACCAGTGAATTTTCATTTTGATTCTAAGGCATTGGTTGCTTTTCAGTCTCTTGACTTCATGGGTATGATGCTAGTCACTGGCGCAAATCTTAAGAGAAATAAAAGTCTACTTTGTAATGGTGCAAATCTTGGATACAGCAAGAAGTTATTTGAAGACGTAAATGGCTATCATGGAATTTCCAAACAGGCCTCTGGTGATGATGTGATGCTCATGAATCGGGTGGCTAAGAAGAATAAAGAGTCCTTGTTTTTTATCAAAAGTCAATATGCTACTATAAAAACAGTAGCAGTTGAGAGTTGGACTTCCTTCGTGCAGCAAAGATTGAGGTGGGGTACAAAAAATAATAACAGTGATGACTTGTCTTTAAAACTTGAGTTAGGTGTTGCCTACTTACTTTGTATTAATATCTTTTTGATGCCTTTCATTCTTTTGCTTGGAAATGCAAAATTGCTTTATGTTTGGTTGATCGTGTTGTTTATTAAAATGATTTCAGATTATCTTTTATTGAGCAATGCTGCTTCGTTTTTTGATGAGCGAAAGCAGTTGAAGTATTTTATTCCTAGTTTTTTTATTCACATTTTTTATATCGCTTATGTTGGGACGTTGTCCCTTTTTAAGAAAAAGTATGTTTGGAAGGGACGGAATGTAGAGTAGGTCTTCTTTGGGAATTTTGCTTAAAACTTAATTGATACTCCGACTCAAATTGTCATAATTTTCCAAAAAAATCACGCCATACCACCAAAGATGTTGCACAGGCAATTTGGATTTTGATTATTTCTACCCAGGACTTACGTCGGTTCACGCTCTGATCTGCTGTCCCGCTGGGATTCTTTAAAAATTTAATCCATATAACTTCTGAGTTTGCCTAGAAGAGAAGGAATGTGAGGTTGTTTTTTTTGGACAAGCGATGTGCAGGAGGGACGACGAAGGAGTCAGACCCGAGGTACGAGGGCCGAGCGAATAGCGAGCTCCGAAACGTAGCGACCCCAAAGAGACTCCTGAAAACGGAGTCTCTTTGGGGATGGCCCATTATAAAAATTATAAGGGCACCTTTATCAATGATCTATGTTTGCGTACTTAGCGTTTTGTTCTATAAAAGCCCTTCTAGGTGGAACTTCGTCTCCCATCAACATAGAGAATACTCTGTCTGCCTCTGCACCATCATC
>CAYWOZ010000185.1:0-6885 GCA_964458675.1 uncultured Saprospiraceae bacterium | reverse complement strand
TCAGGCTCTGAAAATTTTAATTTAATCTTAGTGGCTAACTTATTGTCAGTAGAGGAAGCATGCTTGTCTAATCCTATGATGGTGACCTCGCCGCCCGAAGATTCATGAACGGCCTGAAAATCATACATAGTTTCTAAAGCGGTGATGCCCACTAATCTGGTCTCCGATAAATCTATCGTGGCTTTGGCTTCCGTTGGGATTTGAACAAGCAGTTTGTTGAGTTTTATAATGCCTAAGAAATTGGCGATGCCTTTGAGCTTGACATAATAACTGCCGTCCGGTTGTAGCTCTACCACGGAGCCAGGATTAAAAATCATTTTGAAATATTTGAAAACAAATACTCTTGCTAATACCATGTGTCCGATCATGGCAATCAGTAATCCTCCGAAAAGTCCGATTAACAAATTGGTATATAGGGTCAACAACAAGGTAGCTATAAAGAACACCATCTGCTCTCGGCCGAGGCTGAACATTTTTTTGAACACGGCGGGTGAGGCCAACTTAAATCCTGCGTAGACTAACAATATAGCGAATGCAGCCAGCGGTACTAGACTCATCACTGGGCAGAGTACCACGATGAAAAGCAAGAGCAATAGTCCTTGGTACATATTGGACCATTTGGTCTTGGCACCATTATCCACATTGACGGTACTCCTGATAATTACGGCAATAATCGGTAAGCCTCCAATAAGTCCAGCTACCATAGTACTCAATCCAATACCGGTCAAATCCTTATTGAGATCTGTCTTTCGTTTGTAAGGGTCTATCTTGTCGACGGCTTTGGCAATCGCTAAGGATTCGATACTGGTAATAAATAAGATGGAGGCTACGGTGGTCCAAAATTCTATGGTATTTATTTTTGCAAAATTGGGATGCATAATAGAGGCCAAAATATTGTCCGGGATATCCAACAACAGTTTTGGACCTACTTCATAAGACTTGCCCAAAAAAGACATGTTATGTGTCTCAAAGAAATTAAAATAATACGTAAATGGAATAGCCAATGCGACTACCCACATAGGAGTAGGAAGCCATTGGAATACTCGATACGGTATTTTCGAGTGAAATAAAAGTAAGAGTAATCCAATCAAAGAAATAATAAGCACAAAAGGATTGGCCTTAGGCAATTGCACCACAGCGTCAATTAGATTCTCAATAATATTATGACTGTCAGAATATGTCCCAAGCGCAACATGAATTTGCTTGGCCACAATGATTATCCCAATAGCAGCTAACAAGCCATGGATAACACTAGAGTGAAAAATCTCTGCTAAGCCTCCTAGTTTCAAAAGTCCCAAAACTGCTTGTATGGCACCTGATACTACGATGGCCGCGAGTACGTAATTGAAAGCTTGGCCTGTGCCATCATCCATCAAGTGGATGCCCAAAAGTATCACTGCAATCACTCCTTTAGCAGGGCCATTGACAGATATATGTCCCCCTTTATATAGGGTCGTCACTACTCCACCAACGATAGCGGATAGTACGCCCGCCATAGCGGGTGCTCCTGCTGCAATCGCGATTCCTAATGACAAGGGCAATGCAATCAAAGCGACACTTATAGCCGCTACTAAATCACTTTGCCAATTTTCTATTAGTCCTTGAAAGCCCGTTTCGGGTGTTTTCCCCATTCTTTTCTTCACTATTCTGTAAATCTCAAATCGAGTTTGAACATACGAAAAAAGGCTTGATTTCTATGTCATTTTATGGGGATATTCGGGAATTGTTGGGGTAGGGATGGATGGTGGTTTTTCTTGGCCTACCAAGAAGGTTTTCACTTTAGCTTCTGCTTCTTCAAAGGAAATCATTTGACCAACTTAAATTTCGATAAGTACGATTCTACACCAACACCCCTTCCTTAATACTCTCCACCACCTCAGGATTACGCAAAGTCGTAATATCCCCAAGATTAGAAGCATCATTACTCGCAATCTTTCTCAAGATACGACGCATGATTTTACCCGATCTCGTCTTTGGCAAACCAGTAACAAACTGAATAAAATCCGGCTTCGCAATTGGTCCGATCTCACGAGTAACGACATCTTTAATTTCCTTTCTGAAATCATCATCCAACTCTTTTCCGATGGTGATGACATAAGCATACAAAGCTTGACCCTTAATAGGATGCGGGTAGCCCACCACAGCAGACTCCACTACATTAGGATGCTCATTGATGGCGTTCTCTACTTCTGCAGTACCCATTCTATGACCGGAGACATTGATCACGTCATCGACACGACCTATGATACGGAGCCTCCCCTCTTCATCCCGTCGAGCACCATCACCTGTGAAATACAAATTTTTGAACATAGAGAAATACATCTGCCTGCATCTGTCATGATCCCCGTAGGTAGTTCTGAGCATAGACGGCCATGGATGCTTTATGCATAGAAGACCTTCTACATTATTTTCTGTGATTTCATTTCCATCCTTATCCACTAGTATGGGTTGTATTCCCAACATAGGATAAGAAGCGTAGGTGGGTTTGGTGTCGGTGATGCCTGGAAAAGGCGTAATCATTATGCCCCCATTTTCGGTTTGAAAATAAGTGTCGATGACCGGAGCATTCCCCTTACCTACTTTTTCATTATACCAGTGCCAAGCCTCTTCATTTATCGGTTCACCAACCGAGCCTAAGAATTTGATAGAAGACAAATCATACTTCGCTGGATACTCATCCCCATGCGCCATGAGTGCACGTATGGCGGTGGGTGCCGTATAAAATTGATTGACTTTATACTTTTCGCAAACTTGCCAAAATCGCCCAGCATCAGGATAGGTAGGTACTCCTTCAAACATCAAGGAAGTCGCCCCCGCTAGCAGCGGACCATAGACAATATACGTATGCCCAGTAATCCAACCTATATCTGCAGAGCACCAGTAGATGTCTCCCGGCTTGTATTGAAATACATTTGTAAAACTTAAACAAGCGTAGACCATATAGCCGCCGCAGGTGTGCACCACCCCCTTTGGCTTACCCGTCGAGCCTGAAGTATACAATATAAAGAACAAATCTTCGGAGTCCATTTCTACTGGAGCACAGACAGGAGACTGATGGTCCACTTCATCATGCCACCACTTATCTACGTCATCACTCCAGTTCACGTCATTACCAGAATTTTTATGTACCAGCACCGTTTCGACACTATTACACCCTATGTCCATCGCCTCGTCTACAATTCCTTTTACAGGAATCAATTTTGGACCTCTTTTATTATAGTCAGAACAAATAATCATTTTAGCCTGCGCGTCATCCGCTCTATCCGCTATCGCTTGCGCAGAAAACCCACAATAAACCACCGAATGCACTGCACCGATCCGAGCACAAGCCATTAAGGCGATAGCCAGCTCTGCCAACATCGGCATATAGACTATCACTCGATCTCCTTTTACGATACCAGATGCTTTTAAGGCATTGGCACATTTACATACTTCATCATGGAGTTCCTGGTAGGTGTAACTAACCGCCTCGTCGCTGGGCTCATTAGGCTCCCACAAAATAGCCACTTGATCCGCTTTGTCTGGAAGATGTCTATCCAGGCAATTGTAGGTGATATTCATCTTTCCATTGATGAACCATTTCACATTAGGCTCAGTGAAGTTCCATTCACAAACTTTATCATAGTTTTTAAACCAAGTAAAAGCTTGCGCCTCCGTATCCCAGAATTGCTCCGGCGTTTCTACGCTTTGTCGATACAGTTCTTTATAGTGTGCTAAGTCTCTTATTTGAGTGGTCATGTTAGATATTTTATTGAGTCTATTTCAAGACATAAATATAGCTCTTTCCTTGAACACATTAAAATGGAAATATCGTTTTTACAGAAGATTTGGGAGCTCCCCCAGCAGGAGACACTTGACTACAAGCTGGCGCTGCCTCCTGCTGCAGTCGGGTGATCCGTTTGTATTCAGCAGCCTCTCGGACTGTTTTGCTAAGGATTCTCAGCATCTTCGGCTATCGCCTCAGCTACTGCTTATCCAGCAAAAACTAGCCCTCTATACTACTTCATATCACTACTCCCCCTAGCTCAAAAAAGAAGTTGCACATAGCATTTAATGCACTGCTCCTGGAGAAGCGGCCCCTCTTGGAATTCTTATATCCTCCACGAGTTCTTGAATCTCTTGTGGTGGTTCAGTAGTCATTCGGCTAACTACCAAGGCGACTACAAGATTAAATATCATGCCCAAGATGCCAATTCCTTCTGGCTTGATACCAAACCAATATCCTTCGGGAGTACCTGGCCCACCAAGTTGAGGTTTAAAATACCAGATATATATTAAGGTGAATAGTATGCCTACTATCATCCCTGATATGGCCCCTTCTTTATTCATGCGTTTATCAAATATGCCCATTATTATGGCTGGGAAGAAAGAGGCGGCGGCTAGACCAAAAGCTAGCGCTACCACTTGAGCTACGAATCCTGGAGGATTCATTCCAAAATATCCCGCTCCTACAACTGCTATAGCTATAGAAATTCTTGCAGCCAATAATTCTCCTTTCTCTGAAATCGCAGGCATAAGATTCTTCTTCAATAAATCATGCGACACGGAAGTAGCAATGACTAACAATAATCCTGCTGCAGTGGATAATGCAGCGGCAAGCCCTCCAGCAATAACCAAGGCAATAACCCAAGCGGGCAGATTCGCTATTTCTGGATTCGCTAGCACCATAATATCTCGATCTATGACCAATTCATTTTGTTCTGGATTGGCTACATACTGAATCAGGCCGTCCTTGTTCTTATCTTCAAATTTTATCAAAGTAGATTTTTCCCACTTACTAAACCAAGTAGGCATTTCTGTATAGGGTTGATTACTTACCGTCTGTATCAGATTCGTTCTGGCAAATGTCGCTACTGCTGGTGCTGTCGTATATAATAAGGCTATAAAAAACAAGGCATATCCCGCTGACTTTCTAGCATCTCTTACTTTAGGTACGGTAAAAAATCTAACAATTACATGCGGGAGACCAGCCGTACCAAACATTAGTGCTGCCGTCACAAAAAACATATTGACACGGTCGTCCATGCCCATAGAAGTATATTCTGCAAAGCCTAGGTCGACGCTTAGCATGTTCAACTTATCTAAGAGATAGGTCCCGTCGGCCAGCTGTCCACCAAAACCCAATTGTGGTATTGGATTACCTACCATCTGCAAGGAAATAAAAATGGCGGGTACGGTGAAGGCAAATATAAGCACACAATATTGCGCAACCTGGGTATAGGTGATTCCTTTCATACCCCCTAAGACAGCATAGAAAAATACAATAGCAATTCCTATAAGGATACCCGTTCTAAAGTCTACCTCCAAGAATCGAGCAAAAGCTACACCCACGCCTTTCATCTGTCCCACGACATAAGTAAAGGAAACGAGTATCGCGCAAAGCAAGGCTACCATCCTTGCCGTCTTAGAATAGTATCTTTCTCCTATGAAATCTGGAACCGTAAATTTTCCAAACTTTCTAAGGTAAGGCGCGAGCAGTAAAGCAAGTAGCACGTATCCTCCTGTCCAACCCATCAAATACTGCGCACCACCAAATCCCATAAAAGAAATGAGGCCCGCCATAGAAAGGTAAGAGGCCGCCGACATCCAATCAGCAGCGGTAGCCAATCCATTGGCCAAAGGAGATACTCCGCCACCCGCTACATAAAATTCTTTAGTTGATCCTGCTCTTGCCCATATCGCAATGCCTATGTAAAGCGCAAAGGTCAAACCTACTATTATATACGTCCATGTTTTAATGTCCATGACAATTTGATTTTTTCGATGGTTTTGAAATTACTTTTCGTCTACATTAAATTTTACATCCAGCTTATTCATCAATCGCACATAGACGAATATCAAGATTACAAATACATAAATAGAGCCTTGCTGCGCAAACCAAAATCCAAGTGGGAAGCCAGCTATTTTGATGGTATTCAATGTTTCTGCAAAAAGTATCCCACAGCCGTAGGAGACGAAAAACCAAATGCTAAGGAGGATGAGTAGGTATCTAAGATTTTGTTTCCAATATTCTTTTAGGTTTTTATCTGACATGTTAGTTATTTTAAAAGGGTAAGATAATAAATCATTTGATGTATTTGAAGCGTGATTTATTATCCCATATTATGCATGACATTAGTTTCTTTATTATATTATCCAATTCAATTGATTAGTTTTAAAATTCCTCAATTCACCTTTACGGAGAAGCGCTAGAGAGATTCGTTTTTTTCTCCATGACTGATCTCATATCACATGTTTTAGCCAGTCTTTTAGTACCCGCTCTCCAGTTCATAAGCTTTTTCCATTTGCAAATTAGCTTTTTCTATTAATTTATTTACTTCTATATCATCTAAATACTTAGAGCTAGTTTTCGAAAAACTTAATTGTGATTGTGCAAATCCATTGTAGACTATATTTTCTTTTGAAAAACCATTTTGTTCTAATAGATATTTCATTACTATTCCAAAAGCATCTTTCTTTTCCTGATGGTTTGCATTCATGAATGATTCTCCAATCACTTCTGATTCTCCAGGAGCACAACATTTGTATTGGTTGTATTTAAAATTATACATGTAAATAAGAGCGAATCTTTCAAACTCAATTTCTTCTCTCAATTCAAAACAATATTTTGAAAATATACTATCAATTTCACCTTTTACTTCTTGATCTATTTCAACAGGGTCTATCGAAGTGTTTTTTAGCAAAACTGGGTTGTTAATTAATATTTTTTCGCTAACTATGCTCAAGCTATTTTTCAATTCTTTTAAAATAACTTTATCACATTTTTCAGTTCTGTAAACTACTTGATTAGAATTGCTATTTCCACAAGCTAGAAGTATGAAAAAAGGAAGTACTCTTAATATTTTGGTTATAATTCTCAATTAGTTATTTTTTCATTGGCTACAA
>CAYWOZ010000184.1:0-6930 GCA_964458675.1 uncultured Saprospiraceae bacterium | reverse complement strand
GTGTTTTGAATGCGCTAGGGTTACTTTGGTGTCTTCGGTGGTGAACGAACATGCCTACTTAGCATTTCCTTCTTCCCTTATTTCAACAATCCCTCAGCTTGAGAGTGATTTTCAGCTAAACTCTCAATTTTCAACTCTCAACTTTCAATTTTTTGCAACTCAATACTCGCGACTCACACTCAAAACTGATTTTTAGTTTGAGAGCCGAGCTTTCAACTTACCACTCTCAATTTTCAATTTTATCAACTCAATACTCGCTGCTCAAACTCAATACTCATTTCCTGCGTGAGGCTGTTACGAAAAGAATAAAATCTCTTAAAAAAGATTTATAAGATTCTGAAAATCAACTTATGAATATTTGTGACTCAGACTTTCGTAACAATCTTGCGTGAGGGATAGAAAGGAATCTCGCACTAGCGAGATGTGCGAAGCACCGAAACGAAGTGGAGTCACTGCATAGCCCGACCTGAAGCGACACCTTTTTCGGTGGAGAGGAAGGGCACGCCCAAAAAAAACAACTCCTAAGCCAATCGAAGGCTAATATTCCGTATATTTACAGCATAAAATACAGAATATGAAAATTCAATTAAATTCTTGTGATGCGGCGAGGCCTGATCAGAGAGCCATCTCAAAAATGCTGGAAGAAATCGCGATGATGGATGGTGGGACAGCAAGGGAAACAACTGGTTACTTGCTAGATGGGTCACCAGTAGAAATAGAAGTGAGCGGTAAAAATACGAGCTCTGCATACCGAGCACTACGTAAATTGAACATAGATTACGAACTGCTAGACTAGACATATATTGCAAGAAAATAAACCTCAATCGCAGCCCAACAATCCGCTCCACGGAGTAAAGCTCGCGGACATGCTGAACCATTTGGTAGATTTTTATGGCTGGGAACATCTCAGTACCAAAATTGATATCAACTGCTTCAAATCGAATCCAAGTATCAAATCAAGTTTGAAATTTTTGCGCACTACACCCTGGGCTAGAGAAAGGGTAGAGAAAATCTATCTCATCTCAATCCGTAAAAAATAACTCGATCCGCTGCAGTTAATAAACCTAAGTAAATGATAAAAATAGGAGAGTACCAAACGCTGACCGTGACCAGAGAAATGCCTCAGGGACTATACTTAGAGGATGGTGAAGCCAATGAGGTTTTACTGCCACAAAAGTATATCACCTCAGAAATGGTGGTAGATGCGGAGGTAAAGGTGTTTGTGTATTGTGATACAGAAGACAGGTTAGTTGCGACTACAGAAGAGCCTGTCTTCACTGTCGGCCAATACGAATTATTGGTAGTTAATGATACGAACCATGTAGGTGCGTTTTGTGCATGGGGTGTAAATAAAGACTTGTTTATTCCGTATAGCAATCAGGTGGCGAGTATGCAAGAAGGCCGGCATTATGTAGTGTACATGTACCTTGATGATAAGTCGGAGCGACTAGTAGGGACCACACGCATCAACAAGATATTGGAACACCATGCGGATGAGGAAATAAAGATGGGAGACGAGGTGGCGCTGATGGTATACAACGAAACGGAACTAGGCTATAAGGTCGTCATCAATCAAAAATACGCAGGATTGGTCTATAAGAATGAGCTTCCACGACCCTTGCAATACGGACAAAAGCTGACTGGATTTGTAAAGCCAATTCGCTCTGATGGGAAGATTGATATTAGTTTAACACCTATCGGCCACCAAAGCATAGAGCCGAACGCAGACAAGCTTCGGAAGCGACTGGAATCCGCTGGAGGCTTTCTACCATTTCATGATAAGAGTGATGCAGACGCTATACGTATGACTTTTGGGATTAGTAAAAAACTATTCAAAAAAGCAGTCGGCACTTTGTATAAAAAAAAATTGATTCGCATCGAATCTGACGGTATTTACCAAATCAAAAAGGAAGAAAAATAGGCATGACGAATAACGATATACTACGCAGATTGCGATTTGCCTTTAACTTCGATGATGACACCATGATAAAGCTCTTTGCATTAGGGGGACAGGAAGTAACGCGTGCCGAGGTCAGCAATTGGCTCAAGAAAGAAGATGCAGAAGATCATGTCGGCATCTACGATAAGCAGCTCGCTATATTCCTTAATGGATTGATAGTAGACAGACGCGGAAAGAGAGAAGGCCCACAACCCAAACCTGAAAAAACACTCAACAATAATATCATCCTTCGTAAGCTGAAGATAGCACTCAACTTCCGAGACGAGCACATAGTAGATACACTTGCCAAAGCCAATATCAGAGCAAGTAAGCACGAAGTAAATGCTTTGTTCAGGAAGGATACTCAAAGCCAATACCGCCAGTGCAAAGACCAGTTTTTGAGGAATTTTATTTTTGGCTTGCAGATAAAATTGAGACCGGAGATGAAGTTGGGGGAGGAGGAAGAGTGATTTTAACCTAAATTTTCATATTCAATACAACTATAGTTCTTTCAGAATTCTAAGAAAAAATGACTTTCTTCTAGTTGCGATAGGAATTTCATGACCAGTATAAAGATTTACAGTACCACCACGCCCTCGACCAACACTTTTTATCATTTTCATGTTTAAAATGTAAGATTTATGCGATTTGAAAAAATGATTTCTTGGCAATAATTCTTCATAATATTTCAAGGGATAACTAGAAATCAGTTTCTTGTTTTGTAGAAGATAAAATTCGACGTAAGACTGCATTGCCTTTATAAATGCTATCTCATTAAGGTTTATAACTTTATGGTCATTTTTGTCAGGAATTAATATTTGTTTTGATATATCATCTTTATTGATAATTTCCTTTTTAAGAAATTCGATGTTTTTGTTGTAATTAATTACGTTCGGGTCAAATCTATTTACAGCAGATACTAATTCCTCACTATTTACTGGTTTTAATAAATAGTCAAGTGCTGAATACTTAATAGCTTTTATAGCATATTCGGAATATCCAGTTATAAAAATTACTTTGAAATTGTAATTATTGAAGAAGTCTAGGATATCAAAACTATTCCCTCCTTGAATTTGATAATCAAGAAAGACAATATCAGGCTTGTGAATTTTTATTTGATTTATACCATCAATGACTGAGTCAGCAATTGCGCATACTTCAATGTTTTTGCAAAAGTCATTTAGAAGATTTTGCAATAATTCTTGACTATTTATCTCATCCTCTACTATAAGTGCTTTAATCATAATCGTATTGTAAAGGTACAAAAATTATGGTTTGGTACCCTAGTTCAGAGGCATCAGTCTTGATACTTGCCTTTTGTTTATACTGGGATTTGTTTAGTAAGTCAAGTCTATTCCTGACCATTTTCAATCCAAGTGAATTATGCGAATTTTCTTTATGACTTTGATTTGTCAGGTTCTTTTTATTACTACCATTGCCATTGTCTTTTATAACTATTTCAATAAAATTATTATGTTTTTTACTTATTTGAATATCTATTTTTCCTACGTAGTCGATAAAATCAAATCCATGTTTTATCGAATTTTCGACTATTGGTTGTAAAATCAGAGAAGGAATAAGTATTGAACTATCATCAAGACCGTCTTCTATAATAAATTTATATTCAAATTTCAAAGGAAACCTTAAAGACTCCATGGATAAATAGTTCGTAAGGAATTTTATTTCATTTTCAATAGATATAAAATCGAGTCGAGTAAAATCAAGACTTTGCCTTAGTAAAGTGGAAAATTTAGTTAAATAGAAATTCGCACTTTTATTATCTTTTTTATAAATAAGATTTTGTATTGAGTTCAAAGAATTAAAGACGAAGTGTGGATTCATTTGATTTCTTATTGCCATTAAATTTGCTTCTTGCACTTTTTGTTTAAGTCTAATCCTATTAAGTACAATTTTTACAATTAGTAAGATTAAGGCACTAAAAAAAAGGACTGTCAGAAATTTAAATAATATAGTATCTGTAAAATGCGGATTTATGCTAAATTTAATTCTCTCAGAACTATCATTCCATAATCTTAAGTTGTTTTTAGCACTAACCTCAAATTCGTATTTTCCAGGAGCTAAATCAGTGAACCGAATGTTTCTATCCCGTGTATGATACCATTTAGAATCTATAATATTTCCATCTTTTATAAGCCTATATTTGTATTCAATTTGTTTTTTAAATTGTTGAAAACTTAACCCTGAATAAGAAATTAAAATGTCATTTTCATTGTGTTGAAAATCTAATTCATGGTGTAGATTATAAGAGGAATCTTGGTTTGTAAATTTTGTAATCTTCAATGGAGTTAATGGAATTTCCTTTTCAAGAATATTTTTTGGATTGAATCTGCAAATTCCTTCACTAGTAGCTGTCCATATATATTCATTCCAATATTCAACATCATTTACAAAATTTGAAACTAAACCATCTGCAGATGATATACTTCTAAAATAATTAATATTGAGTGTATCTTTCCAACTATAAGACATAACCTCAATACCATTGTTTGAGGCTAACCACAGTATTGAATCTTGACTAATTACTGCATTGTTAATCATTAAGTTTGAAAAAGTTTGGTCTTTCTTTAAACTTTTAATTTCATTATTTTTTAAACAAAATAGCCCATTGCCAATAGTTGTAACCCAAAGTATGTTGTCTTTATCTACTATAATATCGCTTATTGAACCAAAGCTTAAGCTATCATTGTATAAGAGTTCAGTAATATTTTTATAGTCATAATTTTTTATTACGTACAGACCTTTTCTAGTACCAATATAAATGTTTTCATTTTTATCTTGTTCAATAATCTTGAAATTCCCCGTAATGTTTTCGTTATATTTATATATGTCTAGAAGTTCTCCACTTCGCTCGACCAATACGGTAAAACTTGTATAAGTATACCTTCTCATCAAATCCCCATTTTTTAGTCTTTTTGACATAAGTTGGATTGGTGTACCGTCTGATTTATGTGCGTAATGATATTTGAAATTTTCACCATCATAAATATAGCCTAAACCTGTTATTATGGAATTTTCTTCCCATTTGTATATATTTCTTACTTGGTCATTTGATTCTTGATTAGGGACTTTAATTTTTCTAATGTTATCATTTTTATCAAATGATATTAAATTTGTCTTTGACGTTCCAAAGTAAATTCTATTATCTAATTTGCTGATTGATAGTATATTTTCTTTTTCTATTGCCTCCTCAACTGGATAGACTTTTTCTACTGTATTAGAAGGAAAGAACTTTACTCCTCTATCATTTGTTCCAACCCAGAAATTGCCTTGAAAATCTTGCTCTATACTACTAATCAATAGGCCATCAAAAAAAATATTATAACTTAACTGAAGATTTGCATCTTTGTAATACAAAAGACCTTGTCTTGTACATACCCATAAATTGTTCTTTTTATCTAAAAATAAATTTTCTATTTGAAATGGTACTTTTATCTTTTCTAGCAATTCTGGCTTCTCTTTATTCCCTTTGAATATGACATTTTTACTATGGAAAATTACTTGATTGTCCTTATTTCTAATTGCTTTTGAAACTGCATAAGATTCCGGAGGAGTATTTTTGCGAATATAAAAGTGTAAGATTTGATTGGATACAAGAAGGCAAGAATCTTTTTCTTCAAACAAGAAATTGAATTTATCATATTTAATTTGTGCCGTATTAACTTCCTTAGGTGCTATGTCAACATCAAATTCAAACAACTTAATTTCCTTATTTGAATATGTAAGAAAATATTTAGAATTATTACCCTCGAAAATGGTTTGTACCCATTCACCATAATTTTGCAAGATTATGGCCGATAGTTTTGAATTGTATTTATAGTGAAATATAGAATCATTATAAATATAAGATAATGTTCCATTATATCCAGATACCCAAATCCTCCCCTCCTTGTCTTTGTTAAAGTAGAAGTTAGTGTTGTCGCTTAACCCATCAGCTTTGGAAAAATTTTCGAAGTCGTAACCATCATATTTGACAATTCCACGATCTGTGGATATCCATATATTTTTTTCATCATCCGAAATAATATCATATACTTCATTACTCGGTAGGCCATTCACTACACTATAAGATATATTAAAAGGGTCCTGACCACCGAGTCTTATTGCGCAGACAAGCAAGAAAAAAAGAATAAACCAGTGGATTGTTGACTTCTTCACCATAAATAGATTAATTCGTTTGACATAATCAATTTAGATAAAAAAAATCATTTGAGCTTGAATAAATCCATAAAATACAACTTTCATTATTGTTTTATCCTCCCTTTATAAATATTGGTTTAATAAAGATTTTTATACGACTTAAATTATTTGGTAAGATTTAGTCAATTACTATTCAAGCGCGCCTCTTTTAACTTCTGAAAGAATGCAAATTTCATTTATCACTTGAACTAGTCGGCGCGAAGAGGCCAACCTGGGTGACCAGTCGGGCGGGGTTTTTGTTACTTTTTCGCGGGAAAAAAGTAAGTGAAGAACAACCGTCAAGATTTGCAAAGTAAACATTCAATTGAAAGTACAAAAAGGCTTCAGAAAATCATCTGAAGTTTTTTCAGTTTGATGTTTATGAAAATTCCTTTCTTTAAGAAAAATTCCTACTGCTATTATCTGAGTTAAAAACAGAAAAACATATCCAATGTCAATCGTTATTTGACTTCCGCCATTTAATATCAGGAAACTAAGAATAGTAAGAATAAGAATTAAGGAAGTCGTAAAAACTTTTTCTTTTCTTAGGAGCCCTTCTAGTCAGTTCCAAATGAAGTTGATAAGAAGAATTAATGAAAAATATATAAACGGTAAAAGCAAATGCCATTTCTCTGGCTCATGCACAAAATTTGGCATGAAGCTAACATCAGATGAGTAAGAAATCTGAATCCCTATTATTGTTAAAAGTAAGATTGCCTTTTGTATCAATGCTTAATTAGGTTAATTCTAGGTTTTGCTCTAGGAGCTATTAAAAATCTTACTAATGACTAGTC
>CAYWOZ010000183.1:0-6943 GCA_964458675.1 uncultured Saprospiraceae bacterium | reverse complement strand
GTGCGTTTATACCTGCTTCACGCAATAAATGCATAGCGGTATTTACTTTGATTTGCGATACTGATAAAAATACTGTGTCGTTGCTCATAATGGTTACAATTTAAGTATTTGAGTGATAAATTCTTAAGGTGTGTTGTTTTACTTTACAACAGTACCTTACTTAATATAAGAACAAATTATGAATAGGTTTAGTTCTTCTTGTATTCCAAATCTGAAGAGAAAAACAAAAGTAAAAGATAAATCTATATTAGCTACACATACCCAATTTCCGCAGATAGCGCTATCTTACTTTTAGCAAAGTTACCAGTTCCGAATGCGACTTCCTTTCCCTCCTGATTATAAAGTGTAGATTCTGCTGTAAATATATTTTCAGATTTAAATCTAACTTTACCTATGGCTGTTATCACTCCTTTAGTCACAGGTCGAATTAGATTTACATTGAAGGAGGTCGTCAACAAAAACACATCGGTAACGATTGAGTTTGCCGCAAAATAAGCAGAGTCATCTAAAAGTTTAAAATATACAGATCCATGTATCGCTCCGCCTCCGTGAAAATACTTATTTGATATAGTAAGAGAAACGGTAGCTTTTTCTAACTCTATTTTGCATTCTGTAGACTCATAGAACTGAGTGTTCACATTTGCCTTGGAATACATCTTTTGTAGTTTTTCGAAATGTGTTTTATTCATTTAGTTTTTTATGGATGAAAATACAAGTGTTCATTTAGAAAACTAAGAATTTCAACTTGCAAGTAAGTAGAATGTGATGGTATTCTGGTCTAATCCTATATGATTCATTCCCTATTTTCCTCTTTCTGTATGATTACAGTCCCATCTTGACGAATGGTCAACTCATAATCCCTCTCTTCACTACCTTCTTCTAATCCAACTTCGATTTTGTAGAATAAGCCTTCTGGAGTTTCTAACCTTTCAATTTCTTCAATATCATATTCTAGAAATTGTTCTCTAAGAGTGTTCATAACCGCATCTGGCAGTTCTGTTATTTTGATATTTATATCTGTTTCCAGCCAATCTCCTGCTTCGCTAAATGAAGAGGAGTATTCTACTGCTTCTTTTTCATATACAACATCCCAGAGCTTATCGTCTTGATTAAAACTCCATTTTACAGCTTTTGCATTTGGACACCTTTGCTCAAAAGATTTTTTTACTTGAACTGGAATCTTTAATTGCTGAGCAGATACTATTGTATAAGAAGTGCAAAATAGAAAAAATAAAACAGGTATGATTCTCATGAACTTAAGTATTATAAGATTTTATACTAATCAATTTATGCTATTTTTTTCTTTATCCTGTTAACAAATGATGCATAGTGACTATATGTCCGAAACTAG
The DNA here is from genome assembly GCA_964458675.1 of uncultured Saprospiraceae bacterium. GTDB lineage: Bacteria > Bacteroidota > Bacteroidia > Chitinophagales > Saprospiraceae > JALZVN01. The sequence continues at coordinate 5,592 of CAYWOZ010000183.1, read as the reverse complement.
GTGGTCTTTGGCGTTTTTCTCCTGGTCTTATTGCTACACTCTTACTCAATATTTTTACTCGATATTCAATACCCATGAGTAAGAGTAGTAGCCAATCTCGCTTTTTTGCGGGAAGTCCATGTCTAGCTAGGAGTCTAATGCAAGGACCGAAGTGAAATCGAATGACGGATATCCTGAAACGATATCCGATGCTTGGAAGCTCCTGAGTAAATGGAGGAGCATACTTGAAAAATTTATGGCTTGTGAATTATGCATACAAAAATGATGAGCAGAAGCACGCCAAATACAAAATGCAAACAGTCAATTGCCTTCATATAATAGCCAACAAAAAAGACCCCCACTACAGTGTAGTGAAGGTCTCTATTTTTTAACTGTTTTATTCGGTTATGCACCACAGGACAAGCAATCTGGATCGTCAATGATACACATCTTAGGCTCCGCTGGTGGTGTTTCTACAGCGGTATTCGTAATAGTAGAGTTTTGCTCCTGCTGAATGACTCCTTTCTTAAGCTTCTCACCTGCCTTGTGAGACTTTCTAAGTTCCTCACTCACTGTGAACTTAATCGGATCTACTGCAGCCTTTGAACGCAGGTAGTACATTCCTGTCTTCAATCCTTTCTGCCATCCGTAGAAGTGCATAGAAGACAACTTACCAAAGTTTGGATTCTCAACGAAGAGATTCAAACTCTGACTCTGACATATGAATGCCCCTCTGTCTGCTGACATATCTATAAGTACCTTTTGACTCAACTCGTAAGCCGTCTTGTACATATCCTTCATCTCTTGTGGAATACCTTCTATATTCTGCACAGAACCATTATTAATCATCAGTTGCTGCTTCATGCTCTCATCCCAAAGTCCAAGACTAATCAAATCCTTGAGCAAGTGCTTGTTTACAATGATGTATTCTCCAGACAATGTTCTACGTGTGTAGAAATTTGCTGTGTATGGTTCGAAACATTCGTTGTTTCCTAAGATTTGAGAAGTAGAAGCTGTTGGCATTGGTGCAAGCAATAAACTATTGCGTACTCCGTGCTTTTTGATTCTGGCTTTCAAGTCCGACCAGTCCCATAACTTAGAAGGTGTCACTCCCCACATATCATACTGTAACTGCCCTTTGCTTACTGGAGAACCTTTGTAAGTTTTATAAACACCATCTCTTTCTGCTAGGGCATTAGATTCTTCTAGTGCACCGTAATAGATTGTTTCAAATATTTGCTTATTCAGCTTTCTTGCCTCATCGCTATCAAATGGATGTCCCATCAAAATGAAAGCATCCGCCAATCCTTGCACCCCAATCCCTATTGGGCGGTGACGCATATTACTGTTTCTAGCTTCCTCAATTGGGTAATAGTTTACATCGATAATCTTGTTCAGATTACGCGTAACTATTCTAGCTATTTTTCTAAGCTTTTCGAAATCGAACTTCTTGTCTTCTACAAATTTAGGAAGTGAGATAGAAGCTAAGTTACAAACTGCTACTTCGTCCTTAGAAGTATACTCCATAATCTCTGTACACAGGTTACTCGATCTTATAGTACCTAAGTTCTTCTGATTGCTCTTCTTATTCGCAGCATCCTTATATAGGATGTATGGTGTGCCCGTCTCGATCTGGCTTTCTAGAATCGCAAACCACAATTCTTGCGCTTTGATTGTCTTACGCGCTTTCCCTTCTTGCTCATACTTATGGTATAAAGCTTCGAACTCACCACCATATGAATCATATAAATCTGGACACTCATTCGGGTCAAACAATGACCATTCTGCATCGTCCTTCACACGCTCCATAAATAAATCGGGCATCCACATCGCGTAAAACAAGTCTCTCGCTCTACGCTCTTCTGCTCCGTGATTCTTCTTCAAATCTAAGAAGTCTTGGATGTCTGGGTGCCATGGCTCTAAGTAAACCGCAAAGGCTCCCTTACGCTTTCCTCCACCCTGATCTACATATCTCGCTGTATCATTGAATACTTTCAACATTGGTACGATACCATTACTGGTTCCACCTGTTCCTTTTATATAACTTCCTTGTGCACGCACATTGTGAATGCTCAAGCCTATTCCTCCAGCAGATTGAGAAATTTTTGCACATCTCGTCAAGGTCTCAAAAATACCTGGGATACTATCTTCTGTAGTCGATAATAAAAAGCATGAAGACAACTGCGGCTTTGGTGTACCAGCGTTAAACAAGGTAGGCGTCGCGTGAATGAACCACTTCTCTGACATCAGGTCATAGGTCTCAATCGCTGCCTCTATATCCTCTCCATGGATTCCAATGGCTGTTCTCATCAACATATGCTGAGGACGTTCTACTACTTTACCATCTGCACGAAGGAGGTAAGAACGTTCTAGTGTTTTGAACCCGAAGTAGTCAAAATTGCAATCTCTATCATAAATGATAGCAGAATCCAATCTATCTTTATTAGCCATGATGATCTTGTACGTTTCATCTCCGATCAATCCAGCTTGCTGACCCGTTTTAGGATCTATATACTCAAACAAAGTCGTCATCGTTTTTGAGAATGACTTGTCTGTGCTCTTCTGTAAGTTTGAGATCGCTATCCTTGCTGCAAGGATAGAATAATCTGGATGGTCTGTTGCCATCGTTGCTGCAGTCTCTGCTGCTAGGTTATCTAATTCTGATGTAGTTACGCCATCGTATAAACCCTGGATTACCTTTTTAGTAATCGCTAAGTGATTCACAAAATTGTGATCTAAGCCATAGCATAGCTTTTTTATACGTGCTGTAATCTTGTCAAATGAGACGCCCTCTCTTTTTCCGCTTCTTTTAATTACTTCCATAGTGTAGATGGTTGAGATGTATTAGTAAATTTGGTGCAATCAGTCATAAACATAAAAAATTTTAAAAGTCTTCATCTAAGGAGAATTTTTGACTAGCACGGTCAGCCATTACGCCGGCCTTCTGGTAGTCGCCTACTCTCTTTTCAAAGAAATTCGTCTTGCCTTGTAGGGAAATCATATCCATCCAGTCGAATGGATTTTCAGTGTTGAAGTGGCGAGGGAGATTTAAAGCCACTAAGAGTCTGTCTGCAACAAATTCTATGTATTGGCACATAGAGTCTGCGTTCATACCTATAAGACGTACAGGTAACGCATCTGACACAAATTCTTTCTCGATTTCGACCGCATTTAAGATAATTCCCTCAATTACCCCTGGTTTTAACTTATTGATAACATGATCGTTATACAAAAGACAGGCAAAATCGCAGTGCATTCCTTCGTCTCGAGAGATCAATTCATTCGAGAAGGTCAATCCAGGCATCAAACCACGCTTTTTGAGCCAAAATATGGAGCAAAATGACCCTGAGAAGAATATGCCTTCTACCGCTGCAAAAGCGATCAATCGCTCCGCAAAGCTGCCATTATCAATCCAGCGTAAAGCCCAATCTGCTTTCTTCTTCACGCAGTCCATCGTTTCAATGGCGTTGAAGAGTCTGTCTTTTTCTTTGGTATCCTTTATATATGTATCTATCAGTAGTGAGTAGGTCTCAGAATGGATATTCTCCATCATGATTTGAAATCCGTAGAAAAACTTCGCTTCTGTATACTGTACTTCTGATACGAAGTTTTCCGCCAAGTTTTCGTTGACTATTCCGTCACTTGCTGCAAAAAAGGCCAATACGTGTTTTATAAAGTGCCTTTCGTCGTCTTTTAAATTTTCCCAATGGACCAGATCTGTAGATAGGTCGATTTCTTCCGCTGTCCATATGCATGCTTCAGAGGCTTTGTACCACTGCCAAATGTCTTTATGTTGTATTGGAAACAACACAAATCGATTGGGATTCTCCTGCAAGATAGGTTCGATGTTATTCGTCATTCTTAGTTCGATTATTAATGCTAGTTCAAAAAATTAGTTCGTATAAGCAGTCACCATGGACATGCTTGCTTTTAAACAAGACAGCTGCTACTCGAGGAGAAATAGGGTTCTCTTTTTAAAATATGTCAGTATTGCCAGAAGAGAATTGCTCGTTTATTCGAGCTTAATTCTGGCCGTTAATATTTGCGATTAATTTTGCCGTCGTGTGAATACAAATGTAAGTAAAATATTGCCTTTTTCTATAATATAAGTTATCCACAAACTGTGGATAAATGACATAAGCACCTCTATATCATACTCTTACGCAAAATATATATTTTTCACAAATGTGGATAAGCTTTTCAAGGCACGAATTACTTTTGTAAGCAAAATGATTACAAGCGAGTGTTGGTAACCTACTGAGAAACAAAGGGGAAAGAAGAAGTTACCTGCCTGGCTGACGCCTTAGTCAGACAGGGATTAGAGGATTTAAAGATGCTTAGCTTACGTGTTCTGTTTCACGCAGAGAACGCAGAGGAAAAAGACACGCAGAGAACGCAGAGGGAAAGGAGGCTATTGGCTATTGGCTTTTCGCAAAAAAATCACGTGCTCAAAAGCAAAGAACGTTTACTTAAAAAAGCCAAATGCTAAATGCCAGTTGCCAAAAGCCTTTTTTAGCGTTCCGCTAAAAAAGTCTACGTTTTCTAAAGAACCAAGCCAAGAACAAACTAATAACTATCGAGAAAATGATGATGAAGTAAAAAGAATACTCGCTATTCTTGAATGGTAAAGGAACATTCATTCCATATAGACTGGCCACCAAGGTCGGAACCATCAAGATAATCGTCACGAGCGTCAATCGCTGGATGACCATATTCAAGTTATTCGAGATGATGGATGCATAGGCCTCCATGGTCCCGTTGAGGATATTGGTATATACATTCGACATTTCCAGTGCCTGGCCATTATCGATGATGATATCTTCGAATAGATCTGTTAACACCTCATTATTGCGAATCTCTAGAAAGTCTGTCCGCTTCATCTTTAGCTTGAGCAGGTCATTGGCACTCAGCGAATTTACAAAGTAGACCAAACTCTTTTCTATGGAGAGGAGTCGTCTCAATTCCTGATTTCTAGAGCTATCATAGAGCTCTTTCTCTATTTCGTTTCGTTTCGTATTGAGCTGCTTTAGGCAGTATAGGTAGTCCCGTACAATTTGCTCGAAGATCAGTAACACAAATTTCTGCTGGTCACTGGGATCAAAGCCTTTAACCTTCATCTTTAAAAAACGCTTCAGCACTGTCTTTTTATGAGAGGATATCGTGATGACGTTGTCTGGTGTCAAGACTATCCCGATAGGTATCGTAAGGTATAAAGACTCATTCTCAGGGGCAGAGTCGTTCTCGGTAGGTGCATTGACCAGGATCAATCGCACATCTTCTTCCCTCTCGTATCTGGATCGCTCATCTGTATCCAGCGAATCCATTAGGAAATCCAACTCCACTTCCATCTCCTTCGCGAAGGTCTCTATCTCCCCTTTCGCAATAGGCGGATGGATATTGATCCAACAGCCTGGCACTGCGCGATCCAGCGTCTGAATTTTCTTGTCGACTATGTGATAATACTCAATCATGAGTGCTTCTCTGGTTGTTTATCAATTACAAATGGATTTCCCGCAAACATACATTATTTAGTTACGAAAAGAGTGGTTTAGAAGTTGTAAGAAGGTATTAGGTATTAGGTGTTAGGTGTTAGGTGTTAGGTGTTAGGTGTTA
>CAYWOZ010000182.1:0-6975 GCA_964458675.1 uncultured Saprospiraceae bacterium | reverse complement strand
ATGTGAATGTTTCAGATTATATCAATGGGATATATACCATCCAATTCTTTACAAAAGATAATAGAGTGATGAGCAGAAGATTTGTAAAAATGTAATTCATCCAGAATCTATTAAATAGAAAAGAGGAAGAGTAATTGATTTTACTTTTCCTCTTTTTTTGCGTGAGGCTGTTACTAAAAGAATAAAATCTCTTAAAAAAGATTTATAAGATTCTGAAAATCAACTTATGAATATTTGTGAAACAGACTTTAGTAACAATCTCGCGTCAGGGATAGTAGGGGCTCTGGTATTTTCACCAGAGGTGCGTAGCACGGACACCCCCGAATAGCCCGCCCGTTTTTCACGGGGACGCCCAAATAATCTTACTCGATAATCAACTTATGAGAAAGGAACTCTTCCCCGTTACTCAAGCTCATGAAATACATACCCTGCGCTAATTCTTGAACCTGCATAGGAATAATATTTTGTCCAGAGACAATCGAAATGCTTTGCTGCTGATGTATTTTTCCTACCAAATCTACTAGCACCAGCTGAAGATCCATTGCTTCATTAGAATTTACTCTAAGTTCTGCATAAGAAGCAGTCGGGTTGGGAGAAATAGAAGCATCTATATTGTCTGCTAAGAAAGTAGTAGAAACGGTTATGTTACAATCCGCTTCCGACGCTACGTCTATAAAATAAGATTCATCATCATTACCCAAATCATCTGGGAAATTTAAGAAAAATCCTTTTGGAAACAATCCATCAATAATCGCATTAAATGCTCTTATCTGCAGACTCAATTCATATGTCATAGGAGTAACTGTCTCATCAGCCATTCCCGTAATGACTATGCATGCTGGTTCCATTGGCAGAAAAATACAACTAGGAGGATTACATGCATATTCAAATCCTGGAGGTAAGCCCTCGATAGCTCCTTCCATTTCGATAGAAATAGAGTCAATAGAAAAATTTTGGCCATTAACTGGAAAAGTAGATGGCGGGAGTACGGTCAATACTTGCTCGTAAAATAAACCGATACAAGTTGAGTCTAACCCTCCTTCCATATCTGTAGTATTAAATGGCTCCGGGAGGATGATCTCCATATCTTGTGGAACTTGACCAGGTATACAAACATCTTGTGCGAAGGATATAGCTGACCATAAAATTGAGAGAAATAAGATTGTAAATGTTTTTTGCATGATATTCGTTTTTTTTGATTTACATTAGTTCTTTACTCAAAGATTTGTACAAAAGTAACACTAATGATGTGTTTTAACACAACCTATGGCTAATATATTAAGAATCGGGCTGCTTTTTATTGTTTTTATATTGGGTAGTCTTCCTGCTTTTGGGCAAACCGATACCTCTATATCAGTGTCTTTACGTATGATATCGGGAACGGTAAAAGACGCAAAAAGTAAAGAAGCACTAATTGGAGTAACAGTACGTGCCGCTAATCGAGGCACTACGACAGATCTTGAAGGGTATTTTGTGTTAGAAAATCTAGGGGCTAATGATACAATTGAATTTTCCTATGTAGGCTATGACAATCAAAATATATCTGTGCAAGAAGCTATCATGCGATACGAGATCATCGATATAGAAATGGTTCCTTCGGAAAACATTTTGCAAACTGCGACAGTCACTAGTGGGAAATACGAAAAGGCGCTAGGCGAAATAACGGTCTCGTTGGAACTATTGAAGCTAGACTTATTAGAAGATGTGAATGCCACTAATCTAGATGGAGTGCTGGAAAAAGTGCCTGGCGTAACAGTCATAGATGGCCAGGTAAACATAAGAGGAGGTGCTGGATATTCCTTTGGTGCTGGTAGCCGTGTGCTGCTGCTTATAGATGACATTCCTGCTTTGCAATCAGACTCAGGTACTGCTAACTGGGACGACATCCCAATAGAACTTACTAATCAAATAGAGGTCATTAAAGGGGCCTCTTCTGCCCTATTTGGCTCAAGTGCATTAAATGGTATCATTAACTTGAGGACCGATTTTGCTAAGGAAAAAAGAGAAACTAAGATTGCTACCTTTGGGACTATCTATGATACGCCCAATGACCCATCCAAAAAATGGTGGGGAGAAGGTGTAGACACTATTCCTTCAGACATGGGTATATATGTCACTCATAAACAGCGATATGGAAAGCTGGATTTGGTAGGAAGTGTCTACCTTCGCAACCATAAAAGATGGAATAGAAATACTTTTGAAACCTACGGTCGAGGCGCTATTGGCCTTCGATACAGGCTAAGTAAAAAATGGACTGTAGGTCTGAATGGGAACTTAAGAGATGGCAGGAATGGTTCTTTTTTCTTTTGGCAGGATGCTGAATCATTAGCATTGACTGGAAGTGCTGCTACAATAACCCAAACAGATAATACAAGATTAACCTTAGACCCTTACGTACAATATATTAATGGCAAAGGAAGTAAACATAAATTGCTAGGGAGATATTATAATGTGCGCAATAACACGATCAACAATCAATCAAATTTTTCTTCACTTTTATATGGAGAGTATCAATATCAAAAAAGATTTTTTGACGCAGACTTGGTATTTACTGCAGGTGTAGTAGGAACGTACACGGAATCAGAATCTGAGTTATTTAGCAATTCATCTTTTGACTCAAACAATTTTGCCATCTATACACAGGCGGATAAGAAATTTTTCGACAAGCTCAACATTTCGCTTGGATTACGCTACGAACGTAATCAAATCAATGCTCCTGATTCTATCCTGATTAATAGGGTACAGATGGAAGCTGGTTCCGATACAGAGGCTCGACCGGTGTTTAGACTAGGGGCCAATTATCAAGTAGCCGAGAATACGTATTTGCGTGCAAGTTTTGGACAAGGGTATCGGTTTCCGACCATTGCAGAAAAGTTTATAAGTACTTCAGCAGGCTTTGCTATTTCTCCAAACTTGGACCTGCAATCAGAACGCGGTTGGTCAGCTGAGGTTGGCATAAAACATAGAATAAAGATTAACAAATTCATTGGATTGGTAGACCTAGCGCTATTTCAATCTCAATATAGAGATATGTTGGAGTTTACTTTTAGTAATATATTTGCCATTGGATTTCAATCTCAAAATATTGGGAATACTATTATTAGGGGAGTTGATTTTAATATTACTGGTAGTGGAAGAATATGGAAAAAGTTGCCTCTAAAAGGATTGATTGGATATACATATCTAGACCCGCGCTTTAGTGATTTTGGAGAGATTGAGAAAGCCTCAAGTTCTTCTGAAGAGAATATTTTAAAGTATCGATATCAACATACTGGCAAATTGGATATAGCGACTGATTTTAAACATTTTAATGTGGGTGTAGCTGGATTTTATTACTCTAATCTTGAGGCTATAGATAGGGTCTTTTCTATATTCATCAATGGTTTGGAAGATTATAGAGCAGAGAATGATGATTCCTTTTCAATTTGGAATATAAGACTTAGCTATGCCATCAACTCTAGATTCAAAGTAAGTGCTCACGCTAACAATGCTTTCAATGCAGAATATACACTACGACCCGCTTTAATAGAGGCCCCTCGGCACTTTACCATAAGGTTGGACGCGAGTATATAGAGAAACCGAAGATTACCTTAACAATTTTTAACTTTTTGGCCTTGTTCTTTAAATATACTTAACCAAAATTTCGTTTACATTTACAAGTATACACTCGTTATTTAGATATCATAGAATCATAGACATTAAAATGCCCTATTATGAAAAAGATATTAATTGCACTCGTCGCTATATTTAGTATAGCATTTATAAAGCATTCTGAAGCTTCTACAGGCTTGATGCTAGTCAAAGAAACCGCTTCATTTATTTCTATTAATAAAATCCTGAACCATATCCATCAAGGTCCAAGTTGCGACGTAAAGGGATGTGAGTACCCTGGGAACCACGACGAAAAGCACGAAAATCAATTGTACTTGCGTCCATTTTTATGGGATGCGACTCAAGAAAGGTATCGCGAGGCTACAAAGGAGGAGACAGATGCTATAAATGGAAAAGCGGATGTAGATTTTCCAGAACAGGAAGAAGAGGAAAACAGCAAGAGCAAGAGTACTGAGCAAGAGCAAGAGGAAGAAGAGGAAAACAGCAAGAGTAAGAGTACTGAGCAAGAGCAAGAGGAAATGGAGGAGGACGAGGAGGAGAAAAGTGAAGAAGATGAGATAGGTGACTTTTTTAAAGATACATTTGGAGATGATGAAGAAAAGGAAGGTATAGAAGAGGAGATTGAAGAAGAAGTGGAGGAAATAGAAGATGAGATTGAAGAAGAAGTGGAAGAAATAGAAGAGGATATTGAAGAGGGACTGGAAGAAATAGAAGAGGAGGCTGAAGAAGACTTTTCGGAGGAGGATGACTACTTCAATGATGATGATGAGTATGAAGAAGAAGAAGATGAAGATGAAGAAGAGAAAGATCTGGACAATAAGGACGAGGAAGATTTAGATGATGAGGATTTCGAAGATTTAGATATTTCTGACTGGGGTATTAAATTGAAAGAAAAGTTAGACAAAGAGGTAATCAAGGTAGAAAAGGAGGTCGATAAAGAAATCGAGCGATTGAAGAAGAAGATTAGAATAAAGCGCAAAAATAAAGACTCGGATACGGGCAACAATAAATAAAATTAGATATTTTTTTTGGGAGTGCCATCATTGATATGCTTTTCTGCATATCAATGATGTCGCGCTCTTTCAGGGTACGCCTCTGGCTCCCGTCCTACGGACCAGCGAAATAAATCGCTGCCTTTTCGATCCCTCACTCGGGGGCAAAATCACGGATTACGGACTGCTCCTCAGCACCACAATTTTTTCGACCGTCAGTTCATTTATTTGTACAAAGTATATCCCTGCCGGCAACTGACTTACATCTAATTGATAGTGGGTATGATCAGGTTCAAACCTATTGACCAAGGCACCATTCAGGTTGTATATCGCTACCTGTTCGATGCGCTGCTCGCTGGACGCTATGGTCAGATTATCGTAGCTTGGATTGGGGTACAGGACTTCGCTTCGCTTCGGTATCCCGACGAAAAAGTCAGGACACGCTTCGTACCTCAGCTCCTTACTATCGCTCGTGCGGAAGAGGGAGAATCCATTTGTTATTTTTTCTCTATATTTGGAAAGAGAATTACCATCGATGGAGCCTAATATTACCTTAAAGAGAATACAATTAAACAAAGAATACAGAATTCTATTGGATTTTGAGTACCATCATGATACCATAGAGAAGATAAAACAGATACCAGGTCGGGAGTATTCGGCGCATCGAAAAAGGTGGCATATACCCTACTCCCCTGAAGCATATCAACAATTTTTAGCTTATAAATTCAAATACAACATAGAAGTCCCCGTTGGAACCACTGAGAGTATTCGTCATAACAAACAGAATGACGCCATAAGTGACCATTCCGCCATAGCATTCCAACAAGAGAATGCGCAATCAGTATTGCCTAAAACTAATACTCAAAAGGCTGCTGACAATGATAGCTCGGATTCTGAGCTTCCTTCTATAGTTTGGAATAATAAGTACTTCAGAATAAAAATTAGGTATACGAAGCATGACGTAAAGCTTCTAAAGGGGTTACAGAGAGCGTACTGGAGTGATAAGCATGGCCTTTGGCTTGTGAAAGCAAACATTAATAATTCACAGGCATTACAAAAACGCTTTTGCTTCTGGTCAGACGAAGCCTTTGAGGTACTTCAGGACAAGCTAAAGCTAGTAGAAAATCCAGTTATCATAGAGCTCTATGCTGTTCCAAACGAATCAAGTCAGATTGCCATCAAAATATCAGGATATGGAGCGAATATTGATTACTTGAAGCGCATAACACAGAGAAGCTATGACAAGCAGTATCGGCGCTGGATGATTCCCAAAGACGAGATTATTGCGTCCAATTTAATAGAACACTACACTAAGCTTGGAGCAAAAGTAGTCAATAGACTCCCTACAAGTAAGGTTTCATCCTACAGGAAACCAGAATTGAATATAATCCATTGGGCCAAAAACATTATTTTCAAATACGCTGAACCTGTACAAGAAAAATTAGAGGAATATGTGCGCACCTTAATTTCTCAACGGTATAGCAGGTCTTCAATTAAAAGCTACTTGATAGCCTTTGGAAATTTTCTAAGCTACTGTCACGAACACCATATCGATCATGATACCAGCGAATCGGCCAATATATATCTAAGCAAGATAGCCGAAACAAAAGTATCGGACAGTGGACTAAATACAATTGTCAGTGCTATTAAGTTTTATTTTACGAAAGTGGTTTACTTGGAGCAGTTCGAGCTTGATAAAATTAAGAGACCCAGAAAGTCCCGGCCTTTACCTACAGTGTTAAGTACCAAAGAAGTACAACGGATGCTCAATAATACCAGCAACATTAAGCATAGGTGCATTTTGTTTACATTATATAGTAGTGGATTGCGAAGGCAAGAATTGCTAAATCTTAGGGTATCAGATTTGCTATGGGAAAGGAATCAGATTTTCATCAAGGCGAGTAAAGGCAAAAAAGACAGGTATGTGCAATTTTCTGATTTGACTCAAATGATCATGAAGGATTACTTAGACGCTTACAAACCTCAGTATTGGATTTTTGAAGGGGCCGACCAAAAAACACAGTATTTTGCATCTAGTGTACTCAATGTTGTGAAAGCCTCTGCAAAACGAGCAGGAATTTCAAGACGGGTTACCACACACGTACTTCGACACAGTTTTGCCACACATAGTTTAGAATTTGGTATTGACTTGTCTTATATACAGAAATTATTGGGGCACAGTGATGTTCGAACTACCATGATATACACTCATGTTACTAATAAAAGTCTACAACAGATAAAAAGTCCATTAGATCTAATGGCGGAAGAAATTGAAAAAAGCACAACTAAATTATAGATTTGTTGCGTTTATAAACTACGTTATAGATAATGAGGCTAAGCTTTTTCTAGTTGGTGTGTACTTAGATGAAAC
>CAYWOZ010000181.1:0-6994 GCA_964458675.1 uncultured Saprospiraceae bacterium | reverse complement strand
CATTTATATCCGCTCCTTGCCATAAGGTGTAAACCAACATTGGAAAAGTCAATGCCAGACAAAAGGGTGCCCACTTTTTAAACTTTTCGTATGGTATATTATACATCATATACATGATGAAAAAACTAGCTGCTATAATCATAAGATGCTTCAGGAGAAAAAACTCCGTATTTCCATCTTTTACTCTAAAGGCCATACTTCCAGTAGAGCTATACACAGCCAGCAGTGATACTAATGCCAATACTATAGTAATCAACCAAATGGCTGTATCCCCACGTAATTCATTATTCAATGATTTTCCTAATGACATATATTATCTCGCTATCTTATCTTTAAGGTTATGATGGTAAATGCTGCCAACATCAAACCTATTATCCAAAATCTTGTCACTATCTTAGGTTCAGGAATTCCTACCTTTTGATAATGATGGTGAATAGGGCTCATCAAAAATATTCGCCTTCCTTCTCCATATTTTTTTCTAGTATATTTGAAATAAGAAACTTGCATTATTACAGACAAACTCTCTATCAAAAATATACCACACAGTATCGGTATTAATAATTCCTTCCTAATCAAAATCGCCATAGTTGCAATCGCCCCCCCCAACATCAAACTTCCAGTATCTCCCATAAAGACCTGCGCTGGATAAGAATTATACCATAAAAATCCAATGCAACCTCCTATAAAAGCAGCCGCATAAACAATCATCTCACCAGATTGGGGTTGAAATAAAATATTCAAGTAATTGGCTGCAATCACATTACCAGAGAGATAAGCTAAAATCCCTATCCCTGCTCCAATAATAGCAGATGTTCCTGTAGCTAAACCATCAATTCCATCTGTCAAATTTGCTCCATTAGATACGCCCGTAATAATCAATACAACAATGGGAATAAAAACTACCCACACATATTTTATCGCTGTATCTGCGTCTAAGAACCAAAGCAATTTGCTGTAATCCAACTCATTTCCTTTTAAGAAAGGCATGTTGGTTAGCGTTCTTTTGACATTCGCGTATTCTATAGTTTCCTTCACGTTTGAAGGATTTTTAGCTTTGTATGTATCTAGAATTTCATATCCACTCGCCTCTGCTGCTCCCTTTTCCATAACAAAAGATATATCATTGCTAAAGAGCATCACAAGCGCTACAAATATTCCTACTAAGACTTGACCTAGTATTTTGAATTTGCCATGTAAGCCTTTTTTATTTTTTTTAAAGACCTTTATGTAATCATCGGCAAATCCAATGCATCCTAAAAAAACAGTTGCCACAATCATCGTAGTAATGTAAACATTCAACACCTTGGCAAAAAGTATAGTGGGTATAATAATCGCTAATAGAATGATTATTCCTCCCATTGTAGGAGTGCCTGATTTTTCCATTTGCCCCGCTAAACCTAAATCTCTTACTGTCTCACCAACTTGCAAACTTCTCAACTTATTGATAATCCCTTTTCCAAAAAGAATAGAAATCACTAATGACAGTATAAAAGATAAACCGGCTCTGATGCTTAAAAACTTATACAAATTTTCGCCTCCGAAATCAAAATGGGCAGCTAGATATTCGAATAAGTAATAAAGCATTTTATATAGTAGTCCGTTTTATATTTGTAAAAGTCAGCCGGAACCAAGAACAAGGTGTTCTTGGTCCAGCTGTCCAATCTGAGAATGATAATAGTCCCTCCACTACTATTTTTCTTTATTGGAATGAACACCGACCTATCCAGCCAGCGCTACCAAATTATATTTTCAATTCTTCTTTAAGAATTTCTTTATCATCAAAAGGAGTTTGCACTCCGTTAATCTCTTGATATTTTTCATGCCCCTTTCCTGCGACCAAAATAATGTCTCCAGCAGTGGCTAATTTACAAGCTGTCTTTATGGCTTGTCTGCGATCTGAAATAATGAGCACATCACTTCTATCTTCCATATCAATCCCAGCTTCCATATCTTCTAATATTTTCACTGGATCTTCAGTCCTAGGATTATCAGAAGTAAGAATTAGTTGATTACTCAGGCTCCATCCTATTCTAGCCATCTTAGGGCGCTTCGTTTTATCTCTATCTCCTCCGCAACCAACAACCGTATAAATCTTAGCCGTTTTATTTTTTGTTTCAACTATTGTTTCTAATACTTTCTTTAAAGCATCTGGAGTATGCGCATAATCTACAAGCGCTGTGATATCGCTAATCTTGTCATATACATGTTCAAATCTTCCTTCTGCAGGTTTCAAAGTGCTCAACTGTCTCAGCAATTCAAACTCTTCAATATCGAACAGATCTCCACAAGCGTAAACTGCTAACATATTTTCAGCATTAAATCGACCTACTATGCGACTATGAAAATCGTTACCATTTATATTAAGCATGGTCCCAATCAAGTCTTGCTCTATAATCTTGCCTTTATAGTTAGCCATGGTTTGCAATGCATATGAAATCACTTTTGCATTTGTATTCTGCACCATAACCGAGCCTCGTTTATCATCCATATTGACGATAGCAAAAGCTGATTTTTTTAAATTGTCAAAGAGCCTCTTTTTAGTGGCTATATATGTTTTCATATCTCCATGATAATTCAAATGATCATGTGACATGTTTGTAAAAATGGCAATATCAAAATCTAAGCCCGCAACTCTCTCTTGATCAATAGCATGTGAACTCACCTCCATAAAAACATAACTACATCCAGCTTCTACCATTTTGGCCAAGAGCTGATTGAGCTCCACTGGATTTGGTGTAGTGTGTGTGGCTATAAATTCTTCTTGTCCTACAACATTTTTTATAGTGGACAAAAGTCCTGTCTTAAAACCTAAGCCATCAAATAATTGCTTCAATAAGCTGACTATTGTAGACTTGCCATTGGTTCCCGTTACACCAGTAAGTTTGATTTTCCTAGAAGGATTATCATAAAAATTACCTGCTATAATGCCCAACGCCTTTGCGCTGTTCTTTACTTGTATTTGTGTGATATCTGAAGTGGCATTTTCTAACCAGTCCTCTACCACGATTACTTTTACTCCTTTATCAATTACTTGAGAAAGGTATTGGTGTCCATCTGTTTGTTGCCCTTTGATGGCTACGAAAAGACTTCCTTTTTCTACTTTTCTTGAATCAAAAGCGAGGCTTGATATTTCGCTTTTACTATTCCCAATTTGCTTTAGCACTTCTACTCCTAGCAATAAATCTTTGACTGTTGATATACGCCCTTGCATAATCTATCCTAATGTCAAATGTATAGTCTGCCCTTTTATTCTAGTTCCTGGACTTATCGACTGCTTTGTCACCTTTCCTTTTCCTTTAAACTTCACCTCGACACCTTCATTTTCTAGAACATAGAGTGCATCTCGTACTCCCATTCCCACCACGTTGGGTATTAAATTTTCTCCTTTGGGTCTATCTATCAGATGAACTGAATCTTGTCTTACGATTGAAGTTGTCATAAACGGATTACTTGACTTGTTCACATATGGGACATCCAATGCTTTCAACACTATTTCCATATCTTCTAGGTTCCCTGCAAAATCTTCGGGTAAGTCCTTACCATCTAATCTTGGTTTTTTATAATTATTTAATGCTTGGTGCAATTCTGGTTTTAGAAAGAAAATATTGTCAATTATTTTTCTAAAAACAGGTCCAGCCACATCCGCACCATATATTCCATTTTCTTTTGGATCTGTAATCACTACGATGCAAGAATATCTTGGCTGCTTCGATGGAAAATAGCCCACAAAAGAAGATCGGTATCCAACCTTTTTTTGTGCCTTTTTTCTTTGATCCTTATAATTTATTTGAGAAGTTCCCGTCTTACCAGAAAATTGGTACTTAGGATTTTTCAATTTTCGAGCAGTCCCTGTTTTCACCACTTCTTCAAGTAGCAATTTTGCTTTTGCAATGGTGCTTTTTGAAGCGATTCTTTCATTTAAAACTGTAGGTTGAATTTTCTTAATGCAACCATCTTTGTTTAGTATATCAGAAACCAAATAAGGTTTCATATACTTTCCGTCATTTGCCACTGCATTATAAAATGCTAAAATTTGCAAAGGAGTCATTTGCATTTCATATCCTGTTGACATCCACGGCAAGGTCAATCCTGACCACTCTTTACTATCCTTTACTGGATCTTTAATAAAAGGCATTGGCTCTCCAGCTAATTCAATCCCGGTAGGATAAGTGATATTAAATTGTTCAAATCTTCTGAGCAACGACTTTGCTCTAATGTTTCCTTCCTTATCTGTTCCTTGATAATATTTTGTTGTTGCAGAAGCTATTGCTACATTCAAAGAATGTGCAAAAGCATTTAACAATGGAATACTATCTATATCTGCACCCTTATTAGAAGAGTCAACCATCTCCTCATCATAGAAAGTCCTTTTTCCTCTGTATGTTGGGACTTTCTGATTAATATCAAGATGCCCATCCTCTAAGAGAGACATTACGGGAGCAAGCTTAAGGACTGACCCTGGTTCTATATTGGTTCCGATGCCATAATTAAATGTTTCCCAATACCCATTTGGTGTCTTCTCTAAATTTGCGAGTGCTTTGATTTGACCTGTTTTTACATCCATCAAGACTACAGTACCATTCTGTGCATTATGATATTTTAAAGCATCCATTAAGGCCTCTTCTGCAACATCTTGAATTCCGATGTCTAAAGTGGTCTTTACATGGTTACCATCTTCAGGCTCAATCTCTGCTTTTTCATTAATCGGAATTCTTGTCTTTTCACTTACCTTTAAAGTAAGTCTCTGACCATTTTTTCCGGATAAAAAATTATCAAAAGCTCCTTCTACACCCACATCGTTCGCACCTTCCCTACTAGCATATCCAATAGTACGCTTAGCGAGTAACTTGAAAGGCATGTCTCGTTTTGGAACCCTTTCGACAATCAAGCCTCCACGATGACGCCCACGGTTAAATATTGGAAACTTGCTAATTTGATTTTTCTTCTCATACGATACATTCTTGGCGATTGTAAAGTAGCGAGCTCCTTTTTCGCGTGCCTCTCGGAGTCGCATTAATTGCCCTCCAGGGGTGTACTTATTGTTTACATACTTTGATAAACAGTATGCAAGTGAATCTACATTTTTTTCAAAGACCTTTTTGGTTAGACCATTCACTTGTAAATCAAAGTGAATGTCATATTTGTCAATTGACGCAGCTAATAAACTACCATCGTCTGATAAAACATTTCCTCTTAATGCGGGCACACTTTCGTACTTCACATAATTATCTTTTGCTACAGCTCTCCATTTTTCGCCCTGGAAGTATGATATTTTTACTGTTTGAGCAAAAAGCAAAACTGCCACCAGCAGGAATACAGCCAGAACGATATACATTCTTACAAGGACTTCGTTTTTAATATTCATCCCTCTGCTTTTCCTATTTTACAACTATTCTATAAGGCCTACTCTTTGGTGGAGCCAAACCTAAACTTTTGACCTCACTCTCAATGCGAGTATGCTTTTTTTCATGCATTAAAGTGGAAAGCACTTGCATATGCTCTCGCTTGAGGCTTTGTACTTCGGCCTCCACTTTCCTAATGGTTCTCGCTTGCTTCTCTGCATAATGAGAGTTCGCGATGTAAATCAAGCCTAGTACACTGATAAAAAAAATCATTGAGATATTCTCCATCAGTTTCAATGAATGAAATTGACGCCAAAAGAAAACTTTATCCCAAAAATTCTTTTTAGCCATGGGCTTAAACTTTAATAAATAATAATTACTCTCGATGGAAACATCGAGATTCTTTGGATCACCTTTCTTATTTGGGTAAGAAACTTATATTTAAAATTGAGACGTTGCAGTAGGGTTCGCAACGTAGGATTTGCATCCTGTCATTTTAAATAGATTATTTTTTTTCTGCTATTCTCAATTTTGCACTTCTAGCTCTGCTGTTCACGCCAATCTCTTCATCACTAGGCAAAATTGGCTTTTTGGTTATTAATTTAAATGGCCTTGTTTGATTTCCGTAAAAATCCTTTTTAACCTCTCCTTCAAAATTGCCAGTTTTGAAAAAGTTTTTCACCATCCTATCTTCTAAGGAATGGTAAGATATTATCGCAATTCTCCCACCTTGAGGTAGTACTTCATAAGTCTGTTCTAAAAAGGAACGTAGGGTTCCCATTTCATCATTGACTTCGATACGAATAGCTTGGAATAATTGAGCTAGATACTTATTTCGATTGCCTCGTATGAGTGGCGAAATTGCATGAAGAAAGCCATTGATGTCAGTGAAATTCTTCTGACTTCTTTCTTCTACAATATGCGCTGCTAACGACTTTGCGTTTCTAACTTCACCATATCTGCTAAATACGGATTGCAAATCCTCTGCTTTATAACTATTCAAAATTTGAGAAGCAGTAACTTTGGCTGATTTGTCCATTCTCATGTCCAAGTCTGCTTGAAATCGGTAAGAAAATCCTCGTTCCGCAGTGTCAAACTGGTGCGAGGAAACCCCTAAATCTGCTAATACTCCATCGACTTGCTGATGACCATTGACGCGTAAAAAGCGTTTTAGATGTTTAAAGTTTGCGTTGTTTAAAACAAAGCGACTATCTTCGATTGTATTCCTTAAACTATCTGTATCCTGGTCAAAAGCGACTAGACGACCTTTGTCCCCTAAATATTCAATTATTTTTCTTGAGTGCGAGCCTCCCCCGAAGGTGGCATCCACTACAATGTGATCTGATTTAATCTCTAAGCCTTCTACACTCTCATTTAGTAATACTGGGATATGATAGGTACTCATATATCTAGTACATCAAAGTTATCATCTATAGAATTCAAAATTTCTTCAGACAAATCTCCATTTTCAAAATCTGGAACCTTTACGAAGTTTTCTAGGTAAATTTCTTCATTCCAAATCTCAACTTTATTCTTATAAGCCAAGAGAACTACCTTTTTTTCGATTTTTGCATATAGTTGAAGGGGTTTACTAACTAACAACCTTTCTGCAGAATCTAAATCTAAGTAGGAAGCACCAGCAAACATAAATC
>CAYWOZ010000180.1:0-7016 GCA_964458675.1 uncultured Saprospiraceae bacterium | reverse complement strand
AGCTTCGGCAGGCAAGCTCGCTTCCCTACTACCGCTCACGCGTTTTGGGTTGTTGTTGATTTTGGAATCCGATTATTGTATCCGTCCCAGTATAGGGCGCAAGGCGTTGCGCCCCTACCAGGTACGGTTTCGGGTGTATTTATTTTCCGATTGATAAAACGAATCGGGTGTTTTCTCCTTTTCTAAATTTGAAATTCCATTGCTCTATCGTGTGCAATAATTCTTTTACTAAAACTGGATCCATATCCGTGTCTACCATTTCTAATTTTGCAATTTTTCCTCTGATGTCTATCATCAATTCAAGCTGTAGTTCGTTCACTTTTTCTAATCCGAACTCTTTGATGAGTTGGTCAATTTTTTTACTGATTTCCATTTCTAGAAATTTGATTTCTCCCGAACCTAGTTTAGGGGATTCAATATCGTAGGCTAATTTCATAAGCATTCCATCTATTGGATTACTAATCATAAGATCCGCACCTACTCCACCTTGCTGATAGGCCATATTAGCATTACTACTATTAATTGCACTATTCGGAACGCCTTGCGGCAAAGGAAGTGGTTGGTCTACCGATGTAGGGTTTCCATTACTTGCTATTTCTTGGTGATCAATGGCAATGAAGGAAGTATAATTGGTCAGTAAGCTATACGCCAAACCCAATTTAGTGACCGCTTCAATTCTGATATCGTTCGGTGCCAATTTGATATAGTCATTTAAAAGCTTGATTCTATTTCTTGCCCATAGATATTGGATACCAGCATTCTTCTCGTCTGCTTGTGCATTATCCGCAGCGTATATAGCCTTATAATCTTCTCGTCCCGACTTACCAGTGAGTTCAATTTTCCCTTTGGCCTCTCCTCTATACTTTCCTGTTACGACTACAGGTCTTTCAGCCAATACATCATTTATGTTAGCAGGTTCCACATCGTATACATCAAACTCTCCCCAGTCAATAGCGATATCTGTCAAAACAGGAGCCGTAATAAACTCTCTAAAGTCTTTTGCCTTAGGCGCCGCTTCTTTTTCATCCATGACAAATAAAGGCTCCGTATTTCCAACATGCGCTATTCCTTCTATCAAGTATCTATTAATAGAACTTCCAATTCCGAAAGAATAAAAGTTAAACTCTCCACTATTTTTTTGGATAAGGTCATACACCTCGTCTTCAACAGAAATATATCCATCTGTAATGATCACTACAGACCTAGACAAACCTTCTTCGCACTTTGGGATTTCTAAAACTCTATTCAAAGCATTTAGTAATCGAGTTCCACCACCACCAGATGTATTATTGAGCAGTTCTATAGCACTCTCTACTTCGGTAGGGTTAGCGTATACTGATTCTTGAGAATACACATTTGCCCCACTAGCAAAAAGCAAGAGATTGAATTTATCATCGTGACGCAAATTGCTCATTAGATTACGCATCAACTTTTTGGTCACGTCCAATGGAAACCCATGCATAGAACCAGATACATCTACTACAAATAAGTACTCTCTTTGCGGAATGTCTTTCAACTCCACCTTCTTAGGTGGTTGTACCGTCAACATAAAATGATTCTCTTCTTTTCCTTCATGTAACAATAATCCTGTATTTATTTTTTGTCCAGACAAAGTATACCGTAGTACAAAGTCTCTGTTCCCGCCATCCTTATCATCAGGATGTAAATTCACAAAGCCTGTGTTCATATCACTGTAAGTAATAATTGTTTCGTGTGTTGAACATGTCATATCTGTGATAGGCATTCCCGCATTCACTTGACAAGCAATATTGAAATCATAATTTGGAGAAACTCCTTCGGGTGTATAAGCTACTCCTTGCACCATTGGCTTGCTTGTCTTTTGTTCTCCCGCAAATCGAGGGCCTACCACTGTTGGGTATACAAACTCATATACTCCTGATTGAGGAACAATGGTCTCAGTGTACTTAAGCACTACTTCTATTTCATCGCCAGGAATAATATTCGCAACTGACATGGTAAACACATTGGGTCTATCTTGCTCCAAAAGGGATACACGCTTACCTTCTTGCTTAGCTACATTGTAGTTTTGTTTTGCTTCATCCTTTCTTTGTATCTCTGCGTCTATTCTTCTTCCATCCAGCATCATGACCATATCATATACAGCTGCGTTGCTAGACACAGGAAATACATAAACGGCTTCAATGGGGAAGGCACCAGTATTCTCATATACCTGAGAAATTTCCACATCAGCTACTACTCCAGAAATACTTACTTCTGCATTAGTAGACTTAAGCGGTAAAGACTCAATACTAGAGTGATTGCTCGTCACTGTAAAATAAGGGGATAGCGTTTTATCAGAAGACTGTGCAGTTACAGCCATGCTATTAAAGAAACATCCGATTAAAACGAGGGCGAAAATTCTGATTATGTTTTTCATGATTACACTTTTTAAAGGTGAATTAATAATTACAAGTGCAATCTAAGGGCAAATCAAGGCTGACGGGGTGGTACTATATCAAGTGGGCAGTATGGATGAGAATTCGTATAGAATGAGGCATTATTCGTTATAGAGCGGAACTAGACCGGAATATATAAATCGCTTTTAATGAAAATGAGCTTCATAATTGAACGTTTTGAGCCCTATTTGACTTAAAGCTCAAATTATTGTAATTTGCAGCTCAAATAAGACCTATTTAAAGCCATAATTGTAAAATATTGAGCTACAATGACAAAAAGTGAAAAACTAATAATTAAGCACTTAACGCATAATTCTAATCGCTCATCTAAAGAAATCCATGAAGGGATTCAAGAACTTGTAGGATATGCCACAGTAAAGAGGATACTTAAACGTATGTGCGAAGAGAATCTAGCACACAAAACAGGAAATGGCAAAAGCACAAAGTACGCGTTAAGTTTATCGTATAACTTAATACACCCTATAGAATTAGACGTTTATTTCCAAAATGAAATTGATGAAAGAGTAATATTTGAAACGTTTAATTTAGATTTAATAACGGAAGTTTTAAGTAAGGTCGAATTATTCAAAGCTGAAGAACTAGACATCCTAAATGAACTACAAAAAACGTATACAAAAAATATCAATGCTCTTTCAGAAGAACAATACTTAAAGGAACTGGAAAGGTTAGCTATTGACCTAAGTTGGAAATCTGCTCAAATAGAAGGAAACACTTATTCTCTCCTCGAAACAGAAAGGTTATTAAAAGAAAAAATAACCGCCGCTGGAAAAAAGAAAGATGAGGCTATCATGCTGCTTAACCATAAAGATGCTCTAGACTTTATTCTCGAAAATACAGACTATATGAATAGAGTATCTATTCGTAAAATTGAAGATATACACAGCATCTTAATAAAAGAACTTGGTGTCGACAGAAATATACGAACAAGTAGAGTGGGTATTTCAGGAACAAACTATAAGCCCCTAGACAATGAATATCAAATAAGGGAAGCCCTTCAACAAACATGTGACCTTGTAAATAAAAAAGACAGCATCTTTGAAAAGGCTTTTCTATTGTTAATTCTGTTATCCTATATCCAAGCTTTTAATGATGGCAATAAGAGAACGGCTAGAATTGTAAGCAATGCATGTCTCATCAATTATAATCATTGCCCTATCTCATTTAGGACTGTTGACTCTATAGAATACAAAAAAGCTATGCTATTATTTTATGAGCAAAATAATGTCTCGGCTTTTAAAGACATTTTTATAAGTCAGTTTAAATTCGCGGTAGAAACTTATTTTTAAATATACTATACAACTTATTCTCTACAGCATATCATCAAGAATGTCTGGATTGCCAACATGCTCGGTATCGTTCTCCCATTTATTTTTAAGATAATTATAGAAAAGGACTGCTGCAATAGCACCAACTATCAAACCAATAATATTTATTAAGAAACCTGCGGAATCAATTAAGTCGATATTATAAATAGCGATTGCTATTCCTAACAAAAACTGAGCTCCATAGAAAACAGCAATTCCCGCAATGGTAAAACCCCATTTACCTTTGTTGTGAAGATCCGCAAGTGTGTAAAATGACTTACCAATAAAATATAGTGCGACTAGACTTAGCATAATACTATTTTTTAATATGTAGTAATTAATAATCGGGAGAGGATTATCAAGATAGAAAAATATTAACCTTTAGTCAAGCATCCCCAAACTTGGCAAATCTTTCACATGATGATATCGAATCGTAGCTTTAATACATTCTGCCAATTCTTTCTTCGGCACCTTGTCTGCCATCTGAAAAACGATGGCTCTGTTTTTTTCATATTCAAAAGTATCTCCATATACCTCTCTAAATGTGCTGACCAACTTACTTGTACATTTAAAATAGACTGCATATTACTCTTGCGTTTTTGCTTTCCAATCCATTCGCAGTGTGCTTCCCTTCTTCACGAGATAGCTAGGCTCGCCCCATTTCAAGGTCTCTTCTATTTCAAGAATAGAATCATCTTTTTTGGCTGTATCTAAAATCAATTTTCGGATAGCATTTAATTTCTTTTGGACTTTAGAAGGATAGCTATCAAATTTTTCGGCAACTCTTGGATCAGTATTTATTTTTAAGGTTTTAGGCATTGGATCTCTTGCAAATTGAATAATACCCTAAATTAACAAAATTATTTGTAAGCTTCTTAATTGTAAAATAGAAATATTTTTTAACCGTTTTATATATGTAACTTACAGAAATACCACACACTATCGCAAAATGACCAAACCAATAGCCATATTCATTTTTCTTTTTTCATCTATCCTTTTACAAGGTCAAGACAAAGCAAACGCTAAAGGTGAATCTGTGAATGACATTTATCAAGAAGGAGAACAAGCTCTCTTAAACGGAGATGCTAAAAAAGCAATTAAGCATTTTCAAAAAGTTCTAGATATACAACCTGAATTATACGCCGCAAACCGCGCCCTTGGCGCCAGTTACGAACTAAATGAAGAACACGAGAAAGCGATACAAGAATATGAAAAAGTAATAAAGAATAAGCCCAAATTCTCAAGAGTGCTATATTATGAAATAGCACGAGCCAGTTTTAGAATTGGTAAGTACGAACAAGCACTGGCCTACTTCGATACATTTGACTCTCTGCAGACTGTAGATATTAATGAATTTGGTTTTAATGGAGAAAAAGAGAAAGAATATGAGCTAGACTACATCCGAAAAACACCGCGTAACATCAATGCTTGCATAGTTGCTCTCGACCAGGCCAAATATGCAACTATCACTTCCATTACAAATCTCGGGTCACAAATAAATAGCGCTCAAGATGAATACTTCCCCTACCTCACGAACAATCAACAAACACTTTATTATACATCTAGTCCGAATAGATTCTCAGATGAAAATCTATTTCGCTCAAATGTTTCAAATAGTACTTGGGAGAGAGGGAAGGCATTAGATAGCAAATTTAATACAAACTCACGCGAAGGCATGTCTACCTTTACTAAAGATGGATACTTAATGTATTTTACTGCCTGCAATAGGAGAAATGTAAAAGGGAATTGCGATATACAAGTCGCGCATTGGGACGCAGATACAATAAAATCCGTAAACACAATAGATGGATATTCCAATTCTGGGCGCTGGGATTCTCAAGCTTCTATAAGTTGTGATGGAAGCATCTTATACTTTGCAAGCAATAGAGAGGGAGGTTTTGGTGGTACTGACATCTGGTATAGCACCCTACAAGAAGATGGCTCATGGTCAGATGCTATTAATGCGGGCAACAAAGTAAATACTAGGCTTGATGAAGAAGCCCCTTTTCTGTCTAATGATGGAAGTACCTTATACTTTTCATCAACAGGTCATCTTGGTCTAGGAGAACAAGATCTCTTCCTAAGTAGATTAGAACATGACAATACCTGGAGTCAGCCTATTAACTTAGGTGCACCAATCAATACTGGGCATCGAGAGTTGGGTTTCTTTTTATCGGCAGATGGCAAGACGGGGTATTTTTCATCCAATAGACCTCAGGGGAAAGGTGGAATGGATATTTATAAATTTGAGCTACCGACTCATCTCAACTCAAGCCCAATTACCTATGTAGAAGGCTTTGTAAAAGACAGCATCACAAGAGCGCCTTTACAAGTAAAGATTAACTTAAATGGAAATAGAGTGATTTCTACTGATAGTCTAGGAAGGTTTTTCCTATGCTATCCTGCGAATAATAAGTTTGACGTTGATATCTCGAAAGAAGAATATAAAAAATACAATAAGAAAAATATTATTCCTGAATGGGCCAATAAGGAATTCTATCCACTAGAATTTCTGCTATCTCCACATGATAGACCCATAGAAAAGAAACCCTCACCTACAGTAAAGAAAATCACTCCACAACCCATCGAAGCTGTGGTTTATTTTGATTTTGACAAATATGATATAATAAATCAAGCAGAGACTACTCTTATTGAGCTATTGAATAAAGCACAAAACAAAACTATAAAATCGCTCAACATAAAAGGCTATTGTGACAAAACGGGATCTGACGCATACAATTTCATACTATCAATGAAAAGAGCACAGACCATCGCAAAATACCTACAGCAAAAAGGACTAATACCTACTAATATAAGTATTGAAGGCTTGGGAGAAGTGGAGGTCAGAACAATTGACCACTTGGACAGAAGGGTAGAAATAAAATTGGAATTGGAGAGTAAAAAAACAACTGTAGATAATTAAGCCCTATTGTATATCCTTAAAATTATCTTCAAAATATCTTTGCCATTTTCCATCTTTTAGGCTTTCTCCATACTCCTGAAAAGTATTTTCAGAAGGACGACTAAAAACAAACCTGTTTTTATCACTGGCCAATACGACAAACTTCCCATCTCTTAATTCTGCAGGATATTTCCGCACCCTTTTTTCAGAATAAGGATTGTAGACATATTGGCTTTTCTCTTCATCATAATATATAATAGTATGCAACTGTAGCAATTCCGATTGCAACTCTATTACTATGATATGCTTATTGAGGTCGTAACTTATTTTTTGGAATGCAGGCACTTCTTTTTCTACAAGTCCATCTTTGAA
>CAYWOZ010000179.1:0-7046 GCA_964458675.1 uncultured Saprospiraceae bacterium | reverse complement strand
TGAAATTTACATTCTTTCAGAGGTTAATAGAGGTGCCCTTGAGGAAAAACTAGCTCAAATACTCCAACACTATTGGTTCATTCACACAACGATACTTTAAATCTAAAACAGAGGCGTTAATATAATGCACGCCCCCTTGTTTTAGCTGTCCATAGGCTTCATGGATATGCCCAAATACATGTATTTTTGGAGAGACTCTTTCACAAACTAGTATCAGTTCTTCACAACCAACATCCAAGCCTCGACTCGTTTTATCTAAGATGCTCAATGGAGGGCCATGTGTTATAAGGATATCAGTCTTAGCAGGAATCAAATCCCAATGCCCCTTTATCTCTGCTCCTCTTTTTCTATTAAAAGCCCAATCGAAGAATTCGGGTTGTACTGGAGAGCCCCAGATATGAATCCCCTCTATCTCAATTCCCGAATCTTTTAAATAAGTCACACCATCAGGGATTAGCATTCGCACTTCAGATTCGAGCGCTTTTTCAAAATAGAAATCATGATTGCCCGCTATAAATATTTTATATTTAAAATCTAGATCTTTGAACCAATCCAAAAAGTCTATGACTTCATGCTTGGCACCTCTACTAGAGATGTCACCAGCATGGATAATCATGTCGCCACTCATATCAGCCAGTTCATTATGCTTGCCGTGGGTGTCAGAAATAAAAGTAATTTTCAAATTGGGATGACTAATCTTAGATTGTAATAAAGTGGTGATACTTGCAGACAGAAGAGTAAAACAATTTAAAGCTAATTTTAAATAACCTTTATTTTTTTCCGTGACAATGTTTATATTTTCTGCCGCTCCCACACGGACAAGGTCTATTTCTAGGAGTATTATCAGGCACAATAGCATCTTTAATTTTGTCGCCAATAACCTTCTTAGAACTTATTTGATTTTGACTTATTGGAGATAGGCCTTTTTCATAATCTATTGTTTCAAGTGATGGCCATTGGATTGAAAAAGTAGTATTATCCCCAGAATTTGTAATTGAGAAATCACCTTGATTAATTAAATTCATCCCAAAAATAATTCCAAACTTTCCATTTAAATCTTCGATCTCTGATACTGTAATGTTTTGAATTATAATGTTATCTGCTAAGTAAAGATGAACTAAGTAAACATTAGAATTTTTAAATCCTCCTAGGCCTCCCACTTTAGCAACGGAAATTGGTTTTAGATTTAATTTTTTCGCAACTGATTCAGTTATTACACAACTTGTAGCTCCCGTATCCCAAAGTGCATTAACATTTAGAATCCTTTTATCGTGTCTATTTATTGAATCTTCATTAATAGGAATTGAAACCCCCGCACTTGTAATTAATTCTCTAGCTTTTCCTTTGTATTTTATTGTAAAAGCTTGAACTATCTTTCCGTCCTTTTTTCCAATCATTTAATATGAATAGCGATTTATTATATGAGTATAACTTTCTTCACCAGATACAGCTTGTTGTATATAGAATGTGCCCAACTCATATTTTGCTTGAGTATTATTATATGCATCACCAATTGAATCAAATGCACCAATGACATCACATCCAATGATAACTAAATATTTACCAGGATATTTATCGACTAATTCGTTTTGATTATCTAAGAAATATTTAAATTCTTTATTTAACATAATACAAAGTTAATAAATTAACAAGAAATATGTTTAACTAGTTTCATCTAAATATAAAATATTGATTATCAATGCATTAATAGTTTTTTTTCAGTAAATGATACGCGGTAATCTCCTCAAAACTATTTGTACATACTCTATTTATTTTACAATTTGCAAATTGGCCTACAATATCTGCTACGGCCTCGCTCCTACCTCAAAGTAAATATCTTCTTTCTTCAAGTTGACAGATACAACGGAAGCAAGAAGCATTGGTATTATCTTAAATAAAAATCAAGCCCACTGCTGACGAAGAGCTAAACTTTCCAAAACGAGAACTAGCTAATTAGATTCAAAAGCAAAGCCTACCTATACCGTTTTGATTCTGTATAAAATAAAGACCCATAATTTACCCCAAACTACTTTCTACAATATTTAAACTATATTGCTTTCTATGTTAGATCTATCTCAGACAGAAAATCAAGTTCAGTGTGTTTCCAATTTTCAAAACTTTGTATCTACTCCTTTTCAAGGGGAGATAAATGCAATTTGCTGGAAGCGAAAGCTAGTTGGCGATTTCTCTGAGATTGTTGACAAAATAGAATTAGATGGCAACATGGCCAACTTAAGCATGGAAGAACTTCGCGCCCTTCAGCTCAGCGAGGCAGGACAACTTGCGCGTGAAATTCTTATCAATGACTTTGCCACCTTACAAGACCATGGTGCCTCTCCAGTGCTCAACCTGATAAAGTCTTATGACAGAGATGATAGCTATCCCTTTTTTCCAACTGATGTTTACTCCTTCCATGTAGATCGTTCTACTAGTGCGGCTGATACATACTTGTGTACCTACTTTGGAGAACCAAGTGACATTTTACCTAACGCTCAAGCTCAACAAAAAATACTTATTCCAGAAATACGCGCTGAACTCAAAAAACTATATGGAAGAGAAGAAGAAGGATTCGAATCGTTTCTCAGCGAATATTTTTTTGATTTACACTACCAATCTAAACCAAATGCCAAGCCAATTAGCTTAGGCTTAGGTCATCTTTGGCGATTGGCCATTAATCACCCAGAAAGTCAAGTTCTCCCTTGTATTCATCGTGCGCCAGAAGAAACAAGTGGGCAGACTCGCTTGATGATGATTTGTTAGGATACTTTCATCCAAAAAAGTAGTTTTTAAATTTTTAATTTGGACTTATTCTTTAATCTAAAATCATTATTCTTTTTGTTATTGATTGATTATCATCAAAGTCTATTTTTAAAAAATACAAACCTGAAAGGTCAGAGTTTATGTATATTTTTTCGGTTGTACTTTCTGGATTGTATTGCGAAACCTTAACACCTTTCATGTCCCATAAACTCAAAGAAACTATAGGAGAATCAATATCAACTATAAAGTACTCTGAAACAGGATTAGGGAAGATCGAAACATCTATTTCAGAATCGAGTTTTTGGTTTGTTGAGACTGTATTAAAATAAATTATAACATTATTAACCTTGTCTGTTTGAAATATAGGAGTTACACAATCATCAGTAAATAAGGTATAATCCAACAAACCTGCAACAGTATCGTCCCATCCATCAAACAATAAATTTTCAACAGCTGTAGAATCAGAATCACACCAGCAATTTGTTATCAAGGAAGCATTATTATCTGTATTGTTATAAACATTAAAATCCGAATTAAAACAAATGTCATTATTTTCTACCCTAGAGATGAAATCATTAAATTCATTCAGCTCAATTCCAATTTCATTTTCATTGATGATACTATTTTGAATTTCAAACCCCTCAAAGAAGCTCTTAACACCTATTTTATTATTATTGATTTCACAATTATCAACTAATCCCCTACCGCCATACAAAGCACATTCAATGTGATTATAAAATTGGCAGTTGTCTAAATCAATCCGTTCTGTACGAAATAATCCATATTCATTGCTTTCGAATAAACAATTACTAAAAAATTTATCTGCATTAGTAGCTCCATAAGTATTGTTTAAAAAGTATGAACTATCAATGGTTGAAATGTCTCCAGAGAATCCTCCTAAGCCTATATTATTTTCTTCAAAGCTACAATGCTTAATCATAACATTTCCTCCCCAACAACACTCTTCATTAATAGCCGTATCTGCATATTTGAAATTACAGTATTGTATATTAGCATTTCCACCTAAGGTATTCAATATTTGAATCCCTTGCCATGAGCCTCTTTGGGTTCCGGAAATTGAAGAAAAATAAACAGAATCTTGCTCTGTCCCTTCTATGAGGAGAGAACCTCTAATTTCAAAGTTAATATTTTGACCAACTTCAACTCTTACACCAGGTTCAATAACTAAGGTTTTATTTGGAAAAAGTACATAATCTTCTGTAATCAAATATGGACTATTTGGTAGTGTCCAATAAAAGATATCTGGACTAGTTTTATCTACTTTTTGAATTAAATCTTCACAATTCTCATCAAAAATATCATAACTAATTAAACCAATATCATTGTTATCATCACCATCAAATATCTTTTCTTCTATATTTTCTTGATTAATTTCACAAAAACAATTAGTGTATAGATTTATATTATTATCTGAAGTGTTTCTAACATTAAATAGTTCATTTTCGCAAATTTGACTATTCGAAATTTCAGCATAATCTTGATCAAAAAAACCAAATTCAATACCTATATTATTATTAGAAATAGACGTACCACTAGTAGTAAATCCTTCAAAAAATGTTTGCACGCCAATATTATTATCTTCAATTATGGAATTAACTAAATCTCCTCGGCCGCCTGAGAGGGCCACTTCAGAATGATTTGTGAAAGTGGAATTAAATACACTGATTCTTTCAGTATTAAACAGACCATAAGCATTGTTATCAAATGTGCAATCTTCGACTCTTTTATCTGCATTAGTCAGACAAAACATGTTGTTTGAAAAAAAACAATCTTTTACTAGAGTTATATCTCCTGAAAATCCACCAATCGCAGTATTATTACTTAGAAATTTACAATCCAAAATAGACACCATACCACCCCAACAACATTCTTCTGAAATTGCAGTACTGGCATATTCAAATTCGCAATACTCAAAGAAAGCGTTTGCATTTTGAGAATGCATTATTCTGAGTCCACTCCAACTACCTTGGTTAGTATTTCCAGTAGAAGTAAAATTGATACTTTCAAATTCCGTACCTATGGCAATTAAAGTACCTCGCACTTCTAAGCCAGATTGAGATGCAAACCGCACTTCAACGCCTGGCTCAATAAAGAGTGTATCATTTGCCTTTACAATATAGTCTTCAGTAAATGTATAAGGGCTATTTACTAATGTCCAAATGTTAGATGCAGGAAGCGTTTTATTTACTGTTGAAATTATTTCTTCACAATTATCATCAAAAATATCATAGCTCACTAAACCTAGACCATTTGTATCATCTCCATCATTAATTTTATTTTCAATTTCGCTCTGATCAGATGTGCAAAAACAATTTGAATACATGTCTATATTTGTAGTAGAAGTATTGTTCACATTCAAGTTATCATTATTGCATATTTCACTGTTTGAAATTCTTGCATAATTCTGATCAACGTTGCCAATTTCAATGCCTATTGTATTGTTCGAAATAGTACAATCCTCTATTGTGAATCCTTCAAAGAAAGTTTGTACCCCAATGTTATTATTTTCAATTATTGAATTTATCAAATCTCCACGGCCACCTAAAAGAGCAACTTGGCTATGATTAGTAAAGGTAGAATTAAACACACTAATTCTTTCGGTATTATATAGACCATAGGTATTGTTTTCAAACGTACAATCTTCAACTCTTTTATCCGCATTTGTAAGGCAATAAGTATTATTAGAAAAATAACACTCTTTCACCAAAGTCACATCTCCCGAAAAGCCATTGATAGCTGTGTTATTATTTATAAAACTACAATTATCAATTGTAACCGATCCTCCCCAACAGCATTCCTCATTAACAGCTGAACTAGCATTTGAAAAATTGCAATGATTTAATAAAACATTCTGTGCTTGAGTATTTTTGATATCAAGTCCAATCCAACTTCCTTTATCGGTACCTGTATCAGAGGTAAATATTATATTTTGAGCACTAGTACCTAGAGCTAGTAAAATTCCACGAACTTCTAGTTTTGTATTATCTAAGAATCTTAATTCTACTCCTGGATCAATGGATATTTGTCCGTCTGGTGCAATTACTAAATCATCTATAATTTTATAGGGACTTTCAGATAGTGTTAAGGAAATCTCACTATTAATTATACCGCTAATCTCAGTTTGAGAACTGAGTGAATTCAGGAGAGTAAATAAAGATAATAGTACTATAATTAATTGTTGGTGACTCATAAGGTATAGTTCATTATGTTAAGGATTATGTTACAAGTTAGAAAAAAAAATCCTTTAGAACAATAGCTTTAACAAATGATAGAAGTATAACGCATGGCTCTAATTTCCCAAATCTATGGATTAATGTAAATCTCTAATGAGTAAATAGAAAGAAAAAATTGTCATCATGTTTTCCCTTCGCGGAGTGCCGCAGGCACGGAGCTCGACAAGGCGGAGCCGCGTAGGGCTTAGAGATAGAAGTGGTATGCAGCATGCTGTATAGTCAATGAAGCAATAGCTGGTGAAGGATGAGCGAATGAGCGAATACTAGCCAGTTATATGCTGAATGAGTATACAGACTGCGGAATACAAACGTATAGCTCGACTCCTGACAGAGACCTTTTCGGTCGAATGGCATGGATGAAGCCCCAGCAAGTTATAAGTCAAAATATTATAAATATTATAAATATTTGAAAATCAATATATTACGGCATGCGCGTCGCATTGACTGGATTATTGGCACAGTACTTGCAATCTTGTAAGTAAGTTTTGGTTAAAAAATTGTAAGATTCGTTAGCAGCCTGTATCGCAAGATACAGGCTCTTTTTTTGCACCTACTGAAGGATAATCTTGGCTTGGTAAGTCTGCTGATTGTCTGTAATGCTAAGCAGGTAAAGCCCTGGTGTGAATCGGTCTACTTCTAAAAAGACCTGCGAGATAGCACTCGGTCCTGACTGAAAAGAAACAGCCCTACCGTGGATATCAAATAAACCCATCGTATACTCGCCCGATAAAGCGTCTGGTAACTGTATATAAACTAAGCCAAGACTAGGATTGGGAAATACTTCTAAAGGGCTGACGCGTGGCGATGTGGTAGAGGTCTGGATAGTAATCTCATAATCCATAATCAAGATACAGCCATTGGCATCTGTAATCACCGCTTGATACAATCCAATATCTAAATCTTCAAGGAGTATTCCAGTCTGGCCATTGCTCCAAACAACGTCATAATCCGGTACTCCACCTACTATGTCTAGCAGTATGCTGCCCGTGGCGGCATTGGATTGGGTATTGTTCTGAACAGCGACGACTTGTA
>CAYWOZ010000178.1:0-7084 GCA_964458675.1 uncultured Saprospiraceae bacterium | reverse complement strand
GGCAATAGAAGAGGTAATTCTAGAGGAGGAAGAACTAATGCTAGACTACAAAATTCTACAAGAGACAACAAGGCTGCAACAAGCGATAAAAAGAAGACTAAAAAGAAAAATGAACGTGAGATTTCGACGGTGGAAAAGATATTGATTAGGCCATTTTTATTGGTTAGAAGAGGTAGACTGAACTACCAAGAAAATCTATCTACCGTTCTACCGGGATATTTACCTGGTACTCAATATCTTGGTTTGGAAGAAGGCTTCTCCTCGCCAGGATGGGGTTTTGTGGCAGGTATTCAGCCTGACCAGGCCTTTATAGATGATGCAGGTGAACAAGGTTGGATTACGGGTGTCTGTCTTCAAAATCACGAAATAACACAGACTAGAACACAGAATATCACAGCAAACTTAACTGTAGAACCATTTAAAGATTTTAGAATCGAATTGGATGCTAATAGAAGTGTGGTTAGAAACAATTCAGAACTGTTCTCTCAGGATGAGATAACAGGAGAATTTGAACATTTGACTCCTAGAGAAAATGGATCTTATACTACTTCCTTTTTTGCTTTGCAATCACTACTTGGAAATAATAACCAGGATGACTACGAAGCCTTGTTTGGCCAGTTTTTGGATAATCGAGAGATCATTTCGAATCGTCTAGGTACGGGAACGCATGGTCGTGATAGTACCATTTTCGCAGAAGGGTTTGGAGGGACGAATGTAGACGTGCTTATCCCCGCTTTTTTAGCAGCCTATACGCAGCAAGATGCGAATAATGTAGCTGTTAGTTTTGAAGATCAACTGAATACTTTACCTAGGTTGAATTGGAGATTGAGTTACCGTGGACTAGAAAAGATAGAAGCGTTTGCAAATATTTTCGAAAGTTTTACACTTAACCATAGTTATCGATCCACTTTGAGTGTGAATTCATTCAATACAGATTTGGATTATGATGTGAGTAACCCCTTCCAGAAGAATGGAATAACACAAAACTTCTTTTCTAGATTTGAGGTGCCGGCGGTAACTATATCAGAACAGTTCTCTCCATTGATTGGTGTAGACATGACTTTTGATAATGACCTAAGTATTCGAGCAGACTATAGTAGAACTAGAGAATTGCGAGCTAATTTTACAGATTTTCTCTTAGCAGAGACCAATACTAAAGAGTTAACCATTGGAGTAACTTATGTTGCCAAAGACGTAATAATTGGTTTCTTGAAAGGTGGAGCAAAGAGAAAGAAAGGCAAGGCGCCATCGAAGGATGATGATGATGCACCATCGTCTTCATCGTCAGCTTCTGATGATTCTCCACTTAACTTTTCTGGTGGAGACCAGCCAAGTGATTTGACTTTTACTTTTGATCTTTCTTGGCGTGATGATATCACGGCTAATAACCTGATTGAAACTGAAGAATTTACAGTAACGAGAGGACTAACTTCTTTGAGGGTTTCTCCTTCAGTGGATTATGATGTGAATGATAATCTCAATTTGAGACTTTTCTTCGATTATAGTTTTACGAATCCAAGAGTGAGTACTGCATTCCCAATTACGAGTTCTCAAGGTGGTGTGGCGCTTCAATTCACACTTAACTAAGATAAAGGCTAAATATTATTTAGTATAGAGAGAGAAGTATCGAAACGGTTCTTCTCTCTTTTTGTTTAGATGGTTTCGTACCTTAGATAGATGAAGTATTTTTGGCTGGGATTTTTTTTATTCTATTTTGCTCAGAGCGTACTAGGTCAAATTTCAGTAGCTGATGAACCTCTACATCACATTTTGTATGAAGATGCGGATATTAGAGTCCTAGAGATCGTGGCTATGTCAGGGGATACTGCTCTAATGCATCAGCATGATTATAGCTATTGCTATATAGCTGTAAAAGGCGGTAGGATGTGGTTAGAAGATTTAGGGGAACAAAGCAGAACGGTTAACCTGCCTACGCATTATGCAGGAGGCAAATTTGAATTAGCAGCGGGGCCGTTTACCCATCGATTTGCCAATATAGACACCTCTGAAATACGATTTTTTACAATAGAACATAAATCTGGCATCGCCTCCGTACCTATTCCGAATCAATTGCCTAAGGATAATATATTAAGGAGCGAATTGTTCACGATTCGTAAGCTGGATATAGCTCCATTGAGTTCGAAAGATTTAGCTCACGCTAGAGTGGCTATTTTATTGAACTTAGGCGAGAATTCTTTGATTGCTGAGGGAGAAGAAAAGCTGGAATACTGGAAGCGATTCGAAAAGAACGCGCCCATTCAAGTACACAATATGACTGAAGTGCCAAACTCTATTGCTGTTTTTGAAATTTATTAATAGGACTAAAATAAAATCCGCTTAAATTTTCCCAAGCCACTTTCCTTAGAGTATATTGGCTCTAATATTAGTATTAATACTATTTTTGCCAAGATTAAATTTCGACTTTTAACAATTAGATGGATTCCGTAACACAGATAGTTTTAGGTGCAGCAGTAGGAGAGGTTGTGATGGGTAAGAAGCTTGGAAATCGTGCTATGGTTTGGGGTGCTATCGCTGGCACTATCCCAGATTTGGATGTGCTGGCTAATTTTGTAGTAGATGATATCGCTGCCCTCGCTTTTCATAGAGCTATTTCTCATTCCTTCTTTTTTGCGATTACGGCACCCGCACTCTTGGCTTATTTGACGGCCTCATTTTACCAGTCGGGGAGTCATCAGAATAAGATATTTAAATGGGGTTCTGCCATATTATGGGTATTAATCATTGGGGCTATACTTCTAGGTATAAACTATGCTCCCTACAAAAATACCGGTAGTGTTAATCTATGGACATTTATTCCTTCCGTCGTTGGAATCGCGGCCTTTCTCTATATCCTGAAGAATCGATATTTAGACAGGCGTTTACAGGAAGTTGATCTTAGTCGGCGAGATTGGTATTGGTTGTTTTTCTGGACTATTTTTACGCATCCGCTTTTGGATTCCTGCACCACTTATGGGACACAATTGTTTCAGCCTTTCTCTGACTATAGAGTAGCATTCAATAATATTTCGGTAGCGGATCCCTTTTATACGGTTCCCTTTTTGATTTGTCTATTGATTGCGCGCATCTTGACGCGTGGTTCAAAGGCGCGCTATTGGGTCAATTGGGCTGGCATTATCATTAGTAGTCTATACATGACCTGGACGGTGTATAACAAATTTAAAGTCAATGCAATATTTGAAGAGTCGCTAGCGAAAGAAGGACTTGTCTACTCTAGATATACCACCTCTCCAACTATCTTAAATAATTTTTTATGGACCTGTACGGCAGAGGGAGAAGATTATTTCTATCAATCTTTTTATTCCATTTTAGATAATGAAGCTCGTGTCAAGGAGTTTAATTATATTCCTAAGAACCATCACTTAATCACTCAATATCAAGAACTAGATGATTTCAAAACATTGCGCTGGTTTTCGAAAGACTACTACGCCATTCTGAAACGGGAAGATGGTCAACTCCAATACAATGACCTTCGGTTTGGGATAGCCAACATTACTGCAAAGGATGATGAGAGTGATTACATTTTCGGTTTCATTCTTAAGGAAGATGAAAATGGGGTGCTTGTTGTAGAGGAAGACCGTTCTGCAAGAGAGCAGGATATGAGTAAACGGTTTAGTGAATTGATAGATAGGATTAAAGGGATATGATATTAGCAATTGGATATTCCTAGAATACAATTTGTCATGATTTTTTCTGAAAAATCACGCCACACCATTTGAAGTGTTGCACAGGCAAATTGGGTTGTTTATGATTTATACCCAGCGCTTATGCACTGAGCTTTGAGCTGTCGTCCCCCTCGATGGCGGGACAAGCCTCTGGGATTCGGTTGATGTAATGCGAGTACTTATTAATTTGCATTACATTTTTTTGGACTAGCGCTGTACAGTAGTGCGACGTAGGAGCAGTCCGCCTGGACCGAGCGGAATCGCGAGCTACGGAACATAGCGACCCAGGCTTTTCCTGCCTGGGTAGGCCCCAAGTAATTAATGTAACAAGAATGCAGATTAAAGCTAAATGCCAATAGCCAATAGCCAATAGCCAACAGCCAGCAGCATTTTTCTAACCTACCTTCAAAGTAGTCTTAGCTAAATCCATCGCTGTTTTGAGGTGTGTAAGATTGCGGCCTGTCATTGGCAATAGAGGAAGGCGAACATCGCGCTGACTAAAACCAAGGTGTTCCATAGCGCCTTTGATGCCCGTCGGATTGCCTTCGATATAAAGCCACTTGTGAACAGGATTGAGTCTATTGTTGATCGTCTTAGCGAGTTCAGTGTTGCCTGCAAAGATGTTGTTGACCATAGAAGACCATTCATGTGGATAGGCATTGCCAATGACACTGATGATGCCATCTCCACCTGAAGTGATAAAGTGGAAGGCAGATGGGTCATCTCCAGAGAGCGCTAAGAAGTGATCGGGCTTATTCTCGATAAGATAAAGGGCTTGCTCCATGTCGCCAGAAGCATCTTTAACAGCGATAAATTTCTTGCTATGTCGTGCAAGTTTAATCAACGTAGGCGCATTGATGTTAGATGCGGTACGACCAGGTACATTATATAGTATGATAGGCACTGGACAAACTTCTTCGATGGCAGCATAGTGCGCAAAAATTCCTTCTTGGGTGGGTTTGACATAGGCAGGACTACTAGATAAGATCGCGTCTACACCTGTAAAATCAAAGTCCATTATCATTCTACAAAGTGCTGCTGTATTATTAGAGCCGAACATGCCTGCTACTATAGGCACGCGTTTGTTCACGATGTTGATGGAGTGTTTTAATACGGCTTTGCATTCATCAGGTGAAAGCGTTATTGCTTCGCCTGTGGTTCCTAAAGAAACAAGAAAATCAATACCTCCTTGGAGCTGGTACTCAATTATATTTGTCAATGCCTCAAAATCAATAGCGTTGTTTTTGAGTGGGGTGATTATAGCTACACCTGTTCCTTTAAATTTTTCTATGTTGTTCATAAGTTTGTTTTGCGTAAAACGCGATCAGCTGTTTTAACAAATTCTTTTAGGTTTGGTTCTTTTAGGTTAATCATCAAGTCTAATCCACTGCGAGATCCGTCAAACAATCCAATCTTAAAATCTGCATTGGCAGTCGTCGAGATATATTCAGATATCTCTCGGTCGAGTGGGATTAAGTTGTAGAATACATCGGTATGTCGATCTGTGAAACTGGCCACTATATTTGACTTTGGTACCAGATTGAATGATATATCTTTATCATTGAATGCTTTATAAGCTAAGCCTTCTGTTTTTCCCTTTCCAGTATA
Source organism: uncultured Saprospiraceae bacterium (assembly GCA_964458675.1). Classification (GTDB taxonomy): domain Bacteria; phylum Bacteroidota; class Bacteroidia; order Chitinophagales; family Saprospiraceae; genus JALZVN01. The sequence goes on along the minus strand of CAYWOZ010000178.1, from coordinate 1,793 downwards.
GCAAAGAAGGTGTACATTCTTTCCCTGGTTTCTAAGTTTTTCGGCGAAAGCGCTAATCTCTTTTTCATTGAAGAGCCCTTTTTGCTCAAATAATATGCTGCAAACTTCTACTGCTTCCCAGCCATTGAAATGGCGATGCTTTGTCAATGCTCTGGCTTTATCCGCTAAAGCTTTCGCATATAAGGATCGTTTTATAGAATTGAGAAACGGCATATTGTTATTAACCTATAATTATGCTTGCGTAACTTTCGTTTTTATCCGATCAAACTCTCCAATCTTGCTGTACTTCTTGATGCGTTGATCTATTCTCTTTTGCGGACTCATATCTGATAGTTCGGCGAGTTCTTTTTTGATGTGCTTCTTTAATAGTTTGGCCATAGCAACAGGTTCGGTATGTGCCCCACCTAGTGGTTCTTTTAATATGCCATCAATAATGCCAAATTCGTACATGTCATCTGCAGTCAACTTGAGTGCTTCGGCAGCCTTTTCTTTGTGGTCCCAAGATCTCCAAAGTATAGAAGAGCAGGATTCAGGGGAAATCACAGAATACCATGTATTCTCCAGCATATATATACGATCTCCAAGCCCAATACCTATCGCTCCTCCAGATGCTCCTTCGCCGATTACATAGCAAAGAATAGGCACCTTGAGTTGTGCCATTTCAAACAAGTTTCGCGCTATAGCTTCGGCTTGGCCTCTCTCTTCTGCTTCAATGCCAGGGTAGGCGCCAGGCGTGTCGATAAGAGATACTACTGGGATATCAAATCTTTCGGCTAGCTTCATTAGACGCAGTGCCTTACGATATCCTTCTGGATTTGCCATCCCAAAATTTCTGAATTGTCTCATCTTGGTATTGACGCCTTTTTGGTGGCCAATAATAACCACTGATGTGCCATCAATATTGGCAAGACCTCCCACAATAGCCTTATCATCCTTGAATGTACGGTCACCGTGTAGCTCGGTAAAAGCCTTTGTCATTTGTTCAACATAATATAAGGAGTAGGGGCGTTCTGGGTGCCTAGATAATTGCACTTTTTGCCATCCAGTGAGATTTTCGTAAATCGTTTTTTGGGTATTTTTTATTTTGGTTTCTATTTCTTTGACCATATCGGTAACATCAATATCGCCATCTTCACCGACTTGCTTTATTTTCTCCAATTTCTCGAAGAGACTTTCAAGTGGTTTTTCAAAGTCAAGGAATACCATATAGTTGTTTTTGCCAGCCTATCTCGCTGAGAGCGACTGTTTTATCTTTAATTTGGTTTAATTAGGGATGATTCCATTCCGTAAAGTAAGGATATTTCAAAAATAGAAAATTTTGGATGAGATTTACATTTTTTAAAGACTTGGTAATGCCTGAGCATCAGCGAGTTGAGAAAAATGTAAAAATCGCCAAAAGATTCCTTTTTGGTTATTATGACTTTTTGGAGTGGACTCACTAACAAATATAAAGCATAAAGCGGTTAGGCGATATAATAATGCAACTTTTTTTACCTTTTATGGGTACAATCTTGCGGATGTTGGAAGAGAATATTATCTTTGCCGTCCGCTCAGGAATGCTTGAGCTTTATAGATTGAAAAATCTATGTTTTTGGTCTGGTAGTTCAGTTGGTTAGATGATTGGACGATGCGCAGCAATTTTGATCCAGTGGATTAAAATAATGAGGAACCCGAGGCAAACGTGCCGAGGCGAGAATACTTCAAAAATGCGGAACAAGATTAGATTTAAAAAATAATAAAGAACTACAAAATAATGGTCTGGTAGTTCAGTTGGTTAGAATACCTGCCTGTCA
>CAYWOZ010000177.1:0-7098 GCA_964458675.1 uncultured Saprospiraceae bacterium | reverse complement strand
ACTTCCTCAGATATACTCTCTGCAGGCTCTTCTAAACCATTCCATAGTGCAACAGAAAGTGTATAGGCTGTATTCGCTGTAAGGTTGATATCTCCATCAACTGCAAGATCAGCAACACCTTCTCCATCTGGATCATTAGCCGTAGCGCTAACCATATTTCCAGCAGCATCGGTAAAAGTTAAAATAGCAGTCGTTATAACTTCCACCTCCTCTTCTTCATCGGGTACAGCCTCGTCGTCATCACCACATGCATTAAACATGAATACAGAAAGAAATAAGAAAGCAAGTAAGCTAAATTGTTTTGGATTAAAATTTAAAAACATTTTTTTCATTTTTTGTGAAGGAATTTTTTGTCCTCCTTGTTAAAAGATTAATTTATAGTACCAAGAAATTATTACTAAATTCTTGGCGTAATAGTACAGTATATTAGTTTTGGTTTTTTGAAGCGGTGACCATTTATTGGATATTCAAAACAAAAGTCACTTCAACATCAGTATCCCCGTCCTCAGCTCCTGTAGTGGCCGTCTTGATGTCAGGCTGGTGCTGAAGTCTTATAGTAAAGCTGCCTCCACTTAATGCGTCAGCTCTAGTAGTCCAAGAAGTTATAAGACCTAACGGGTTTCCATTATCATCCATATCTAAATAAACCATAGGGTCAGACGGCGTATCAATGTTTCCGTTTCCTGCTGGGTTAGCAAACGAATTATTGCTAAATTCAAAAAAGAACTGGTGTTCGTCTGCTTCCTCAGCAACTTCCGCTGCTATGTCTTCAGCAGGATCTTCCAAGCCATTCTGTAATTGAATTGTCAATGCATAGGTCGTATTAGCAGTAAGATTTATTTCTCCTAATGTTTGAAGGTCTTGTGCTCCTTCTCCATCTGGGTCTTGTGCTCTTGCAACGATTAAATTTCCATCAGTATCTATAAAGTTTAAAAAAACATCTGTAATAACTTCTACAGGTGGTGGAGATATCGGAGGTCCATCCTCATCGTCTCCACAAGCGGTAAACATGACCGCAGAAAGCAGTACGAAGGCAAATAAACTAAATCGTTTAGTTCTAAAATAAGTAAACATCGTTTTGTTTTTTTTTAGAGGAATATCTAGTCCTCCTGGTTAAATGAATAGTTTAAGGAAATCAAGACATTAAGACCTGGTTCATCAGCGAAGTAGCGCAGACTGTTTAGATAGTCGCGATAGCTATTGTTAAGTACATTATTTATAGTAATACCAGCACCCAGTTTTTTCCATTTTACTTTCCATGAAGTGTTCAATAAAAAATAAGAGTTTGGTGCATCTGTGAAATCAAAAATCTCAGAATCGAAAGTTATTATTTCAGTTTGATCTATAATGTCTTCTGGGCTGACTGTGCGCGGGGCAGCAAATTGCCTAAAAGTGTAAGTAGGTGAAATACTTAGTGTAGAAGATTCAGCTCCCCAAAACGTAGGCATATTCCATTCCAGATCATAGTTCACACGGATAGGAGGCTGCTCTATCAAAGGCTCACCTTTTTCGATATTTCTAGACCAAAGGTAACTCAAGGAGAAGGTGCCATCTAAGGCTTTAGACCAGTCTTGCTGCCAAGTAATGTCCGTACCCAGAAAAGCAGCATTCGCCTGATCTGTAATGAATACAGGTAATGGTCCTCTAACTGTTCCTGTTAATCCAATTGGTCTTTCGAAAATATAATTTTCTAAATAGTGACCATAAGCGGTCAAAGTGTATTTACTTTTATCTTTAATGGTTCTTATCTCGTTGATGAATTTGTATCCCACCTCAGGTAAGACATTACTATCGGATAAAATACCTATCTCATTGGTTCTAATTTCTCTTTCATCATTTATTTGATAGCGCAAGAGACCAAAGTTGGCGCTAAATCCTTGGTGACCAAAACTGAACAGTTCCGCAATATTAGGTGTACGCCATGCCGTCCCAATATTGGTTCTAAAGGTAGTGCTCTCAGAAATCTCTTTGATGTATCCCACAGAAGCAGTAATGTTGGAGAAATTGTAATTGTCAAAAAACAAATCTTGATTAGATTCACGACCACGTATATCATTATTCTCAAAATCAAATCGTACTCCCACTTCGAAAGTATGCTTATCCATTTTTAAGTTCTCAATCACAAAAGCAGAAAAACGAGTACTGTTGTAATTAGGTATAAAAGCGGTAGTGCCGGTACCTGGATTGTTGTCATTATTTTGTGTGAATAATTGCAAGCCAATTATGCCATCCAATTTTTTCCAATCGGGATGCTTCCATTCTATCTGATAGTCATTGGTCAGAAGAGTAAGGTCAATAATTGGTTTTTCAATATTTCTTCGTACATCAAATTCTTTACGATGATTCAGTTGACTTCCAAACCTAAAAGTAAGATTGCCATGATCAGAATAGGACCATTTTACTTCAGCTTTACTTAGGTGATGCTGCGTTTGCTGATTGGGCTCACCGATTTCATATGAGAAGGGGCGTATAAATGTAGGTTCTTTTGAGTTTATAGCTCTTGTAAAAGCATTCCCACTATCTGCTATAGATGATCTTAGTAAAGCCAACTCTTGGTCTACAAAACTATAATGCACTTTGAAGTCCCAATCTCTAGCATAATAACGTAAGCCTGCATTAGCCGCTACCTCTTGCTTTCCAGAATTCGTCAGGGAATAATCTGGTGCATGCAGATCTCCAATTTTATTAAATTTTCCACCCACAAAATAGCTTAGCTTTTCTGTGGCCTTACCAGTTTCAAGACTTGCTCCAAAGCCTCGTCCATTGCTTTGATAACTTGTATGTATGTCAGTATAAAAGGGTTCATTTAGATGTAGTGGATTTGTTTTTACATTGATAGCGCCACCTAGCGCTTCTGGTCCATAGCGAACTCCTGCTGCTCCTTTGAGAATAGTAACATTATGGGCTGCCGCAATATCTATTTCTGGTGCATGATCAGATCCCCAATTTTGAAAACCATGTTTCAGTCCATTATTTAATATAGATATCCTATTTCCATATAGGCCATGTATCACTGGTATTTGTACATTGCTTCCAGTAGACACTACAGATACTCCTTCTACTTTTGCGAGTGCTTCTGCCAAAGATTCTATGGAGATATTGGATAATGATTCCTTGCTTAAGGTGGTCTGAGCTAGGCTTGTGGTTCCTTCTTCTCTTATTCGCTCGGCTTCAATAGTGACCGCACCTAGGTTTACTACATCTTGCGTCAAGTAGATGTGTGGACTTTTGCCATGCTGATGATGATCTTCACACTCAGAATCACAATATCCAAAACAAGAAATAATCAATGTGTTATTTTCAGAACAGAGATTCTTTATTACGAAGTTTCCTTCGAGATCACTCAGAACTACTCGGTCAGTCCCTTTTACTTTTACGGTTACAAAAGGAATCGCTTCTTTGGTCTCGACATCCAAAATGGTTCCTTCGACAGAAAAATCACAGATAGCTTCCTGAGCCCAAAGCCCAAATGATAGACACAATAATAAAAGTGTCAGCGATAGGTGATATGTCCTAATCGCTAGCTTCATACTTGTAGAAATCTCATTTGTGTTATCAATGCTTATATTTTTTAGATATCAATTTCTCCCTTATATTGAGAATTGGATCTTTATCACTTGAATATGAATTCCTTAGATATCTTATAGAGTAGAGGAATACATTCTCAGTGCAAATATAGTCAAATAAAATTAACGCAACCTAGTTGCGATAAATTATTTTTTATATCTTTGTCTTATATTATTATGAGTTTATGTCAGATCTAAAAGAAAAATTAGAAAAGAGAGGCCTCAGAAAGACGGCGTTTCGGATAGAATTGCTGGAATTATTCAGCAATACTAGATCCTCTTTGTCCATTGAGGATATCAAATCTAGAGTGGGGAAGACTGCGGATAAGGTTACAATATATCGTGCATTGGACGCTTTTGAGAAAAACGGACTTATACATCGAGTACCTGACAAATCGAATCTAGCACGATACGCCCTGTGCCAAGAGTGCAAGCAAGAGGCGCATACACATAATCATGCTCACTTTATTTGTAATGTATGCGATGAGACATTTTGTATCGACGACATCGAAGTGCCTACTGTGAAAATGGATAATGGTTACAAGGTAAGCGCATCGACACTGACCTTAGAAGGGGACTGTCCTAGTTGCCAAGATGGGTAGATGAAAAGAGAATAGAATTCACCTTTTAGTGCTCGTATGTTTGACCTAGTAATATTTACAAAGAAACATATACCTTGGAAAGCCCATTGTCGAAAGTGATTGAGTGCTAAGCAGCTATATTAAATAGTATGCAGACCTTCAGATTTCCTTTGACTTTGGAGTTCCTTAGAGACAGAATAGCATTTAAAGCAGTAGTCAAAGTCACTTCTAGCTAGAATAAATCTACGAGGTTAGTCGAGGAGGATCATATTAAATTATTGAGTAAATTACTAATTATGAAGATTATTAAACAGAACCTTGGTATTGATGTAGACTCCAAGGAATTAAAAGTATGTTTTAAGAAAATGCTAGAAGATCTATCTATAAATACAATAGGTAGTAGAACTTTTAATAATACCAATAGTGGATTATTAGAAATGGATGAATGGATTGAAAAAAAGAAAATAGCTAAACTAGCAGTTCATATTACAATGGAAGCTACAGGTGTATACTATGAAAACGCTGCGTACTTTTTTACAGATCAGGATTCTTATGAAGTCCATGTTGTACTAGGAAATAAAAGTAATGCATATTTTAAAAGTTTAAATCTCAAGTCAAAAACTGATAAAATTGATGCAGGAGGACTGGCCCAAATGGGATTAGAAAGACAAATAGAAGTATGGCAACCAATCAGTAGTCAAATGTTAGTCTTGAAAAAGCTTAATAGAGAACGTTTACGCTTAACTAGAGAGAAGACTATGGTAATGAATCAGTTACATGCAGAGCAGGCTTCGTACATGCCATCATCAGAAATTGTATCACGGTATAATGATAGAATTGATTTTTTAAAGGATCAAATAGCAATAGTTGAAAAGAGTTTAAAAGATAAGATAAGCTTAGATAAGGAACTTAAGGCAAAGATTGACTTGGTATGTACAATCAAAGGAGTAGGATTTATTACTGCAATTGGAATTATTTCTGAATTTAATGGTTTCATATTATTTAAGAATAGAAATCAAGTTGTAAGTTTTTCCGGATATGATGTAATTCGAAAAGAGAGTGGAACTTCAATTCAAGGCAAAACGAAAATGTCAAAAAAAGGAAACTCCTATGTTCGTCAAATGATGTATATGGCTGCAATGTCAGCAGCAATACATGACGAACATCATAAAAACTATTACACTAGAATTGTAGATAAAACAGGTCTAAAAATGAAAGCAAGTGTTGCAATACAGAGAAAGTTGCTGTTGTTAATTTACACTATATTTAAAAATGAAGTTAAATATGACCCTCTTCACTATTTGAAAGTGCAAGATCATTTGAATACAAAGAAAAAGGTAAATCAAGAAGAACAGAGTCGAAAAGTTGCCTAAAAAATATGTAGACAGAATCAATGACTCTGCCTACTCTGGATAGATTCCTAAAAAGGAACCTTCCTTAGACAATAAAATTACTAAAAAAAATAAGAAAAAACCTTTGGTTTTAAACATAGCATCTGAAGGCACGCAACATCATAGCGATGGGTTTTAACCCATCGAAATTTGTGGATTTTGTTTGAGTCCTGAAGGGACGCAACACAGTTTAAGCCCTACAAAAACTTCCCCTTATAATCAATAATACTCTGGTCCACAATTTCCAAAGCCGTAGCCTTATCTTGAAACTCCTCCACGACCACCGTCTTATTTTCTAGCTTCTTATAATCTTCAAAAAAGTTTCTAAGCTCCTTAAAAAAGTGTGCAGGTAATTCAGTGATATTTTGAATATGATTTACACTCATATCATTCTCCGCCACAGCGATTATTTTATCATCCATTTCACCCACATCCATCATACGCATAACGCCGATTACACGCGCCTCCACGAGACACATAGGCTGCATATGGATTTGAGAAAGTACAAGAATATCTAGAGGATCTTGATCATCACAGTAGGTCTGTGGAATGAAGCCATAATTCGCAGGATAATACATTGATGCATAGAGTACTCTGTCGAGTTTTAGCAGTCCAGTTGCTTTATCCAATTCGTACTTGGCTCTGGTATTCTTAGGAATCTCTATGATGGCATTCACCGTCTTAGGAGTATTTCCTCCAGGAGATACATCGTGCCACACATTTGTCATAGTTTTTTGTGTAAAAGTAGTCATAATTGTAATTATAAAATCCTAAAAGCGTAAACTTTACAAGAACCATGCAAGGTTAAATGAGGAACCATCTTTTGGATCTATATTTTTATATTTAATATTAAAGTTTTGGGCATGCCCTAGACTTCCGCGAAAAGCTACAGTCTAGGTCGGGCTGTGCCAGGGTCCGCATTCGCTCCCGTCTCATGTAATGGCGCACTGCTATGCCCCCATCCATGCGCATATGCTCCATTACATGAGACCAAGCCTTATCCATCCCTCATGCGAAAAGACCCTATTAAGACATCGAAGAATTCAAAAAAGACACATCTAGAAAGAGAAATTTTCTATTTATTTTTCCTAATTGGAAACAAGCAGAATAAGAAGTTTAAAAGGGCTAATTACATCTTGATATGTAGCCCAGGATTCTTAAAAAGGGGAAGAAAGGCAATTAATTTTTTGTAACAGCACTTTTACTAAAATGACTATGTTGAAAGTTATAAAGATGTAAAATGCTTAATCCAATAGCTGCGATATATATAAGGAGATGAGGCAGCTGAATAAAATGAAAAAATTTGTTGAAGGTTAAAATGGCAAGAATAGACCATAGGGAATAAAGCGCGCTTGGAAGCCATTTAAACGATGTAGTATTAGCAGTAAATTTAATGGCAAAAAAGGTGATAATCAAAAAAATGAAATCTATCATCCTCCACCAGGTTGGACTCATGTCAGAACAGGTCGAAAGGAGTGTAGCTTGAGCTGCAAAAAGAAATGGCGTCAACAGACAATGCACTACGCATAACATACTTGCCGTTGCACCAAGCATATCAGA
>CAYWOZ010000176.1:0-7246 GCA_964458675.1 uncultured Saprospiraceae bacterium | reverse complement strand
TCATTATTAACAGAATCAACTACATGAAACATTTAATAGCTCCTTCTATCCTCGCTGCAGACTTTGGTAAAATTTATGAAGAGGTAGAAATGCTGAATTCATCTAAAGCAGACTGGGTCCATGTGGATATTATGGACGGTAGTTTTGTTCCTAATATTTCATTTGGATTTCCGGTAATAAAAGCGATTAAGAAAAAGAGTAAACTTCCTTTGGACGTTCACCTTATGATAGACGCGCCAGAGCGTTACCTCTCTCAATTCAAGGATGCAGGTGCCGATATTCTTACAGTGCATTACGAAGCGAGTCCCCATTTGCATAGAACCATTCAACAAATCAAAGAATTGGGAATGAAAGCTGGAGTTGCTTTAAATCCGCATACCAATGTTGACCTAATTAGTGATATTATTGAAGACCTTGATTTAGTCTGTTTAATGTCAGTTAATCCAGGATTTGGCGGACAAAAATTTATTTACAATACGCTTCCTAAAACTAAAAAGTTGAAGGCATTGATTGAAACTAGAAATGCTGCTTGCAAGATAGAAATTGATGGTGGAGTTGGACTTCAAAATGCTGAAAAGCTATTACAAGCAGGGGCAGATGTCTTGGTCGCTGGATCTGCAGTGTTTAAGTCAGACAATCCTCATGAGACTATTGTAAAACTGAAAAGTATAGGAAAAGACATCTATATGGTCTAGATTTGTCAATTTACACCAATATTGGCTATTCTGCGTTCACTGATTATAATTGTACACTATATTAATTCTCCTATGAGATTTGGATTTTTACTTTTTCTACTTTTTTCCATTTTTGCATCTCCAGTCATTGGCCAAGAAGGTTCATTGGCGGGCCGGATTACGGATGCGGATACTAGGGACGGGATAGAATTTGCTACTGTTTTTTTAAAGGAGACTAGCATCGCAACAGAGACAGATGCAAATGGATATTTTAGAATCAATGTTCCAGTAGATAAGAAGTACATTATAGTAGTAAGTAGGATTGGATATAAGGAATTTGAGAAAGAGATGAAGAAATTCCGTCCGAATGAAAAGCGAAATTTAGATATCGGAATGGCTCCAGAAGCTATGGACATAGAAGTAGTAGTGACTGAGACACGACTTCGCGAAGTAGAGTCTATAAATGAAGAAGTAACCGAACTCAAAAAACTACCTTCCACAACTGGTAATCTAGAAAGCGTATTGCCGAGCATAGCATTAGGAGTCAACTCAGGAACCGGAGGAGAATTGAGCTCCCAATATAATGTGAGAGGAGGAAACTATGACGAAAACCTTGTGTATGTAAATGACTTCGAAATTTATCGACCTCAACTAATTCGTTCTGGTCAACAGGAAGGACTTACTTTTCCCAATATAGATTTGGTTAGAAACCTTACCTTCTCATCTGGAGGATTTCAAGCGAAGTATGGAGATAAATTGTCTTCTGTATTAGATGTAAGTTATAAACGACCCGATACTTTGGCAGCAAGTGTAGGAGGTAGCTTACTAGGAGGATCAGCGCACATAGAAGGAAGTATAGATCTTGACAGCACTTATCGTAAATTTAGATACCTAGTCGGAGCAAGATATAAGACGACTAGATACCTGCTAGGTACTCTTGATACAGAAGGGGAGTACACTCCTAACTTTGCAGACATTCAGGGATATTTCACTTTTGATTTAACAAGAAACTTGCAGTTAGCTGCGATAGGAAATTTCAATCAAAGCATATTCAATTTCATACCAGAGTCACGGACCACCGCCTTAGGAGTTATCAATTTTGGAATTGAACTAACGACGGAGTTTGAGGGCGCCGAGCGAGATGAATTTACCAATGGTATGGGAGGGCTTTCTTTAACCTACATTCCCGAACGAGAAAAAAATCCTGTTTATCTCAAATTTTTGACCAGCAATTTTCGATCCAGTGAGGTGGAGTCCATTGATATCATTGGGAACTACCAATTGGGAGAAATAGATACCAGCTTAGGTAGTGATGATGCAGGTGAAGTGGTTAATGTCTTAGGGACTGGTGTGCAACATCAGTTTGTAAGAAATTATTTGTTTTTGGACGTTTTTAATGCAGAGCATAAAGGTGGTATAGAGATAAAGCAAGAAACAGATGACAATAGAGAGATAAATCATTTTGTTCAATGGGGTGTCAAATACCAAAATGAAAATATCATAGATGAAATCAATGAATGGGAAAGAATTGATTCTGCAGGTTTTTCACTTCCTTTTGATCCAAATCAAGTGCTTCTAAGTGAAGTCTTGAAAACGGATAACACATTAAATTCTAATCGATTTTCTGCTTTTGTGCAAGAAACTTTTTCTAGCCGCATTAATAACGTACGGGAAATGCAGTTAACAGTTGGCTTAAGAGCGAATTATTGGGACCTTAACGATGAAATTACTTTGTCTCCAAGAGCCCAGTTTTTGTATAAGCCACTACATAGTTTGCGTGAAGTCTCTTATAAATTGTCCGCAGGTATTTATGTACAACCACCATTTTATAGAGAACTAAGAAGACCCGATGGGACAATAAATGAAAATCTTCGAGCCCAAAAATCTGCACACTTTGTAGCTGGGATTACGTATGACTTTTATTTAGGTAAAATTGAAAAACCATTCCGATTTATTGCGGAAGCATTTTACAAACAACTTTGGGATGTCGTTTCTTTTGATATCGATAACGTCAGAATTCGATACAGTGGAGAGAATGATGCGTTGGGTTATGCAGCGGGTATTGATCTTAGAGTAAATGGAGAATTTGTAAAAGGAGCAGAATCATGGATTAATCTTTCTTTTCTGCGTGCTCGGGAACGACTGCTTGGAGTTCAACATATGGAACGAGAATTTGGAGATCCTGAAGCTTTTGAAGTGGAGGATGTGCCAAGACCAACTGACCAGTTTTTCAACTTATCTATTTTCTTTCAAGATTATCTAAGAAGCAATGAGAATTTCAAAATGCACTTAAATCTTAATGTAGGGTCTGGGTTTCCATTTGGAGTCCGAGGCAACAATCAGATATTTAGAAACTCATTTAGATTTGCGCCTTACCAAAGAGTGGATATTGGATTTTCGCTGCAATTGTGGGATAAAATGAAGCTTAGAGAGAAGCCAAATCACTTTTTGAAGTTCTCAAAAAATACTTGGATTAGCCTTGAAGTATTTAACCTATTGCAAGTTTCCAACACTGCATCAAATACTTGGATTAAGACGGTTTTCGATACTCAATTTGCAATTCCGAACTTTTTGACTTCGAGAAGACTTAATTTACGTCTAAAAATGGACTTTTAGTGACATATCCAGGGTGTTTTAGGGAACTAATACACCTAATTCCCTTCATTTTATTCTAGTTCTTACTATCTTTAAGAGTGGCTATACCTTTAGTCATAGAGAGATTAATTCACATACATAGTTATTAGATATTCAATTTCTAATTTCAACAATCATTCAGAACAAACCACGCACAAACTTATAATGAGGCTATTGCCTAATTGTATTTTCAATTAAAAACAAAAAACAAACAAATCGTATGATCCATTTCTTTAAATTTGTAGCTCTAGCTATTGGAGTTGCATTCAATGGAAACGCTGTTGAAAATCTTGATTTTTCTTCTTCGGATTTTGATCAACATAATCACCAAATTACAGCGGCTGATACCCTAAAACAAGATATTGTTCATTCTGCCAATGTAAGTGAAGGACAAATCCTTGATTCGAATGAAAGCCGACTACCAGAACAACCAGGACATTATCATTCTTGTGGGCATAATCATAGTATCAATGTGATGCGCGAAATAGATCCTGATTATGATAAGAAGTTAGAGCACTATACAAATGTAGTCCTTCCTCAGCTTCAAAAAGAAGGACAAGCCTTAAGAGAAAATGGACCAAATAGGATGATGGATATTACTATGCCTATTGTTTTTCATATTATTCATAAGCCTGGTGAAGCAATAGGGTCAGGTCAAAACCTTTCAGATCAAACAATAATTGATCAGTTAGAAACTCTAAATGAAGATTTAACAGCAACTAATGCTGGATGGCCTAATGTCCCTCCAAGATGGGAAAATATCAAAGGAAATCCTGCAATGCAATTTTGCTTAGCAGAATTCGATCCTCAAGGACAACCTACTTCTGGTATAGTTAGACACGAATATCAAAACGTTCCTGATAGAGATTTTATAAGAACTACGATTAAGCCACAAACTGGCTGGCCTACTTTAGATTATTATAATGTTTGGATTCTTCCTATTCCAGGTACTACACAATTTGGTGGTATATTAGGATGGGCATATTTCCCATTTCCAGGTACTCCAGGTGGTACCTTAGATGGAACTGTTCAGGATTATAGATTTACTGGTAAAGGAGGTAAGACCCTTACGCACGAAGTAGGACATAGTTTTGGTTTGCCTCACCTTTGGGGTAATAGTGGAGGATGTGGTAACGATGATGGAATTGCAGATACCCCTTTACAAGGAGAAAATACAAACAGTATTCAAAGAATGTCTTGTAATGGGCAAACCTGGCCGACGGCTCCTTCTACTTGTGGTGAAGAGCACATGTACATCAATTATATGGATTACTCTCCAGATGCTTGTGCCTTAACCTTTACTATCGGTCAATCTGACGTAATGAGGGCTATAGCAAATGGTACTAGTAACCAGTGGGCAAGCAGAAATCAGTTAGTTGTAAATGCTCAATCCGTAGCACAATCTTGTCAGATTGGAGTCCCTACTGGAGGAGGTAATCCTACTGGCGGTGGCGGTGGTGGTCCAGTCATTACTTTAGAGCACGATGCAGGTATCCAAACTATAATCAATCCAGTAAACGGAGAGTTTTGTAGTGCAGAAGAAATTACACCAAGAGTGCTTCTTGTAAATGGATTTGGAGATACACCACTTACTTCATGTACAATTAGGTATAAAATTTCGGGTACACCTGGTTCAATTGCTTTTAACTGGACAGGAAATCTTGAAAAAGGAGAAGCGGAAGAAGTAGAGCTTGCGCCTTTCACATCACCTGCATTCAGTTTTGAATTGACGGCTTGGACAACTTCTCCAAATGGTGAACAAGACGAAAATGGATTCAATGATGAAAAAGCTATTTCTCTTTCTACTCCAGAAGTATTTGACGCAAATATTTTTGAAGACTTTGAAGATGAAAATAACTTACCAACTTCTTCAAACTTGACTACTATTGATGTCGGAAATAATTTTAGAGAATGGGATATAACTGATGAATCAGCATATGGTGTAGGAAGTACCTCTGTTTTCTTTAGAAACTTTAATTCTCCTGATAATCTAGGTTCTAGGGATATTATTGAATTCCCAGTTATGGATTTTTCTGAATTTGAAAACCCAAGATTAGCATTTGATATAGCATACGAAAATATCAATACAATTGCAGAAAAAGATTCATTAGAGATAAGTGTTTCAGTAGATTGCGGTCAGACTTTTACTGTTGTGTATAAAGAAGGAGGTGAAGATTTAGCTACTGCAAATTCCAATGTTGTAAATGAATTTGTACCCTCACCCGAAGAATGGCGAAATGAAGTGATCGAGCTTTTTGAGTTTGGTGCAACAACAGTGACTAATACTGTAATTCCTGGAGAGGATAGAGTTATTGTTCGTATAATCAACGCCGGATATGGAAATAATAATGTTTACCTAGATAATATAAATCTAACAGATGGCTGTGCATCAAGTGTACAAGTAAATTCTTCTAACCTATTATGTGGTGATGCATGTGAAGGTTCGATTGATTTGATCCTAAATGGATTTGTACAGACTCCAGTGATAACTTGGAGTAGCAATGTAGATGGGCAAACAGGAGGGTCACTTAATAACCTTTGTACTGGGACCTATTCAGTAACTGTTATGGACACAGAATTTGATTGTGAACATATCCAAGAAGTTGATATTTCTGGCCCAGATCCGCTTCAATTGTTAGTTAATGGAAGTGATATCTCCTTTGCAGGTGCAAACAACGGATCTGTAAACGCTTTTGCTGATGGAGGTACTGCACCTTATTCTTATCAATGGGATGATGCTAACCAATTTGAAGGAGATTTTCTTTCAGGACTTACTCCAGGAACATATTGTGTTACTGTGACAGATGGTAACGGATGCACACAAGAAGATTGCGTTGAAATAGCCGGTTTTGAATGTGAGATTGAAGTAATTGTTGATATTACTCAACCTACTTGCAATAGTAACGGAGTGGGTTCTGGAGAAGTAACAGTTAATAATGCTGTTGGTAATGTAACTATCTTTTGGTCCAAAGGTCCACTTCCCCTAGGAATTACACTAAATTCTCCTACAAATGATAACCTTACACCAGGAACATTTTTTATTAGAGTTACGGATAGTGGATTGGATGGATGTTTTGAAGAATTTTTCCTTGAGATATTCCCAGCAACTGCACCTTCTATAAGTCCAGTTGTTGTCGGTGAATCCAATAATGGATCTTTAGATGGCTCAATAACACTGAATACGGATGATGAAGATTCAGTTTATAGTTACTTATGGTCCAATGGAGAGACTACAGAAGACTTATCTGATCTTGCAGCGGGAACATATACTGTTACTATCAATGATGTCAATAATGATTGTGAGTTAATAGAGACTTTTGTTATCGAAGGTCTGAACTGCACATTAAGCGTTACAGGAAATATTCAGGATGTAGATTGTTTTGATGGTAACAACGGAATGGTTTCCCTTACTGCTTCAGGTGGTACACCACCATATGATTATTTGTGGCCTGTGGGACCTAGTATTCCTGCGCAAGGAAATCTTGTTGCGGATATTTATGATATCACCGTTTCTGATCAAGGTGGATGTCAATTTATATTTGAAGCCATTGTAGAGCAGCCTGCTTTGTTAGATATGATATTAACATCAGAGGATGAATCTTCTCCGGGTGCATTCGATGGTACTGCATCCACTACTGTTTTTGGAGGGAAACCTCCTTATGAATACGAGTGGTCAAATGGGGATATGGACGTAGATAATATTTCAGGCTTGAGCGGAGGTATTTATCTCGTGACGGTGACAGACGCTAACGGTTGTGTTACTGTGAAAGGTGCTTCCGTAGAAGGACAGATGTGTCCAGATATTACTGTTGAAGCATCGACTTCTAATATATCTTGCTTTGGAGAAAATGATGGAACACTTTCAGGAATTGTAAGTGGTGGGGTAGAGCCTTACACTTATTTATGGATGCCAGGTGGTTTTACTACCCAAGATGTAT
>CAYWOZ010000175.1:0-7254 GCA_964458675.1 uncultured Saprospiraceae bacterium | reverse complement strand
TATGAAAGAAATTATGATGTATGTTTGGATAAACCATAGAAAACGCTGTGCAAGGGGAGTGGCTATGCGCGGATTGGTAGAGATAGCTGCCGCTCCGTCCGCAGGACCGAGCTGAATAGCGAGCCTGGAACATAGCGACCCTGATGTGCCTTTAAAGTATAAATCTGTAAAGAATGTTTATTCAACTGTATCGACTACATCTATCTTACCTATGCTTAATACGGCACAACAGGGTAGTTCCCAAAAAAAATCCTACCTGATTCGAATCAAGTAGGACGGTATATATTTTTACTTTGTATTCTATTATCTAACAGACTCGCCTTTGAAGTGGTCTTCCTTATACTTGAAGAGGACGTTGAAAGTGGTCATGGATCCATAGATCCGCGTGATGTATTGTTGTAAATTGACCTTGTCATCGTCGCTAAGTAGTTTGCTAGAATTGATTCTTTGCTCCATGACACGGACTCGGTCTCGAACCATCACAATCTTGTGAAAGAAAGTCTGAATAGGAATTTCCTTAGCTTTTAAGGACTCATCTTTAGGCTTCAAAATCAAGGTTCCATCTTTCCACTTATCACCAATCTGAACGTTTTCATTAAGCGCTGAATACTCTTTTAAAATCTTACGAAGAGACTTTTCTGCCTCTGTGTAAGAGACCATGGTCTCTGGTGCTATCGCTTCGATGATTTCCCAGTCGGTGTATTCTTTGGCTACTTGCTTTATCCCATAGGTGAAAAAGCAAACGTCATAGGCAATCTTATAAAGTCTGATAACGACTCCATCACCCATAGCTGGATGCTTGACGCGCGATCCAATTCCTAATACTTGTATAGCTGTATCTGACATGTTTTTCTTTATGTAATAATAAACGGCCTTGATTAGGGTTTGTTACAATGAGTTCTACTTCTGAGCTGCTTTGATACGATTGATAAAACTAGTAGCGGAAGATGGATCTACGAGCTGGATTTCATACTCTTCATCTTTCTTTTTGAAGCGCTTTTCTTTGTCTTTCAAGCCCGCGACAGCATCATTGAATCTTGAATTATTGGATACTACATTGAGTACGCCTTGCTTGTACCCAAAGAAGTAATAGTAGTCGTTGGGCGCTACCAGCAGCACATAAAGTCGATCATCATTGTTGCTCGGCATCTTGTATTCGATATAGGACTTAAGTGCTCTACCGACCCTGTTACCATCGAAACTAATCAGGAAGTTTTTCTCTTTAAGGCTAACGAAAGATTGATAGTCAAAGTCCCATTTCATAGGAGTCTGTCCAAACATTAAGAGTTGCTCATTATATCCTTTAGGAAATTCCAAAACCCCATTTTTCATTCTGGTAATCACATCCGCGTAGCCTGCCTCTTCTGGTACAAATTCTGATATGGCTCTATGATAAAAATTATCTTTTTTATAGTTGGCTTCCTCAATAACAAAGTTTGAATTAATCAAATCATTGATCATGATTTTTTTCAACTTATCTGGTATCTCAAAAGTCATTCCGTGCATCACGTTTATTTCCATCTCGATGTTCCCAGGGCTTGCCAATGAGTCTTGGTAAGCTTGAAGACTGGTGCTCATGTTTCCTGCTGCTTCAATCTTAAAGAGACTAGGGAGCCCAGTTCCTAAATTCATTTTTCCTTCAGCGTAAATCGTACCATCTGAATCTGAAAATTTAAGCATATTACCTCGTGGAGATTCTCCAAGTATCTTAAGGCTATCTCCAAATACAAAATTGTCTACTTTGTCCTCATATCTAAGAAATCCGACGGCATCAATGATGGCTCTGTCTTTTCTGAAGTAAAGAGGATTTAGCATTCTTGGATAAATTATTATAGATTCTTTACTTAGAAACATTCCAGCTCTTAAAGGTACTCCATCGAAATTTTTAGGTTCGTCGAAAGGGATTAATAGGTTTTCCTTCTTAGCTTCGCAATCAATTTTGAACCACTCCGAATTGGGAAGATATTGCGCTTCCATTCGGGCAAATCCATCAAAAGTCAAATCAACTACTTCGGCGTTTAATCCAATAGAGCCCTTATAGGTGATCTTGTCGTCAATATAAAAGTTGTCACCGTCAGGTATTTCACCTTGACCACGCGTAACCAATTTCTTCTCGCTTCTTTTGCCTTTACCAACTGGCTGGCCAATAATATTGCTGAATAAAATTTCTTGTTCCTTGCCGGCTACATTGTATTCGTAATACCCACTTGCTTGATATTCCTTTCTACCCTTGATGTTGACAGTAGCCCTTTTGATAATGTGATTTTTATTCGTCGTGTTGGCTATAATGGTTGCTTCCTCCAACTCAGATATTACAGCGTTGGCTCTGATCTCTACCGCTTCGTCTTTTGGGTAAACATACGCATCAGCTGTCTCGATAAGTTCAACTCCACCCACTGCAAGTTCACTGGTTTTTAAGTCGTAAAAAGCATCTTTGCCTTCAAACTGAAGGCTATCTTGATTGGGATGTGTAGAAGTAAAATAATTGGGACCAGTTTCTTTTGGTAAAAAGAATATGGTTTGATCTTTCATGTCCCATTCAAACTCGTTCATAGTGGTCGCATACTGATTGTAAGGTAGGCGTGTGATTACAGTATCAGAGTTCGCTTTAAACTTCCCTAATTGTGCATCGAAATCTACATCCGCATTTACATTTTTCGAATCAAAGGCAAGATTTCCTTCATCCAAAGCTTTTATCTGTATAGAGGTTGTATCTGAGGTACTAGAAAAAGCACCAAACGAAAACAACTTAGACCGCATGCGACCCGCATCCCATTCAAAAACACCTTGTCCCTTCACTCCATCTGGAGTCAAAACCACTTTGCCGTCGAGCAGGTAATCCGGTTCTTTGAAGAAAGCAAAAGGGTCTTCAGTAGAAGTGACATACATACTATCTCGATACGGAAGCCAATCTATGGTAACCTCGTTTCCATCTACCTGAGGAGTATGTGGTTCTACACTTCTTTCTTCATCTATATGAAAAGTCTTAGCACTAGCCAACATTTGCTTAGGCTTGAATATGATGTCTTCAGAATCTATGGAGGCGTTCAAGTAATTGACATTACCTATGCCGAGCAGTCCTTTATTGCTCAAATTCAACTCCCCATTATACAGTCCCTTATCTTGGTAAGTTGGAAATCCTGAGCCGGTTGTTTGTGTTATAAATCCTAAGGAGGAGTCATCTTCTTGGATTACTATTGTTTCTTCAAAATCTGGGAAGATGTCTGCAGAAATCAAACTTCCTTTAAAGGCAACACTTGCCGCTATGAAATCATCAAGACTTTTAAAGTCAAATTTATCCAACTCGAAATAAAAAGAATCTCTGCGATAGGCTCCATTTTGTGTATCCTTGTAATCATAATACACATAGGCTGGTCCTTTAGTATGAATAGATGGGAAGTTTTCCAAATCCTCCAGTCCAGACTTATTTGATGGAGCATCTATTTGCAAATACCCATTTGTATTTTCTATTCTGGAAGAAAGACTAGTCGCTTCCTTTACTCCATTTTCATCTTCCGCTCCGGTTGGAACGTAGAGGTCAAAATATCTTATGGAATCCATTTTTACTGTAAATGGATCATACTCAAAAGTGAAATCAGATCCATCAAAGATTCCAAAACCGGCAAATAGTTTTCCATCAAAAAATACACTTCTCTCTTTGTGCAATTGGAGATAACCTTTATATGGTTTTGCCGCCACTTTTTGCTTTCGACTAAACTCTACATTGTTAACTCCGGTTACTTCATATTTTTTTGTAGCTATATTTAGTATTGCATTGGAAGCGTCCGATTCAGATACGACATTCAATACATCGTAATCTTTCTTTTCTGCACTTGAATCTGTGTAGTGAAATAATTTATCTAATAAAACTACTTCGTTTTTGTCTTTGTCAAATGTGATAAAACCTTTGGCTACAAGATCGTAAAAAAGACTTTGCACATTGTCAACGGTGAATCTAGGGTTTATTTTCTTGGCCAAAAATTCAGCATCCAAAACGTTAGTCCCTTCCTTGCCCGAAACAATCATCATGATAATAAGCGGATTGGAATTAGAAATGTTTTGGATCTTTTCAAATTCTATTTCATCAAAATATTCTTTGGATTGAAAGGTTACTTTCTTTTCTATACTACTAGCGAAACTTGGTCGCTCAATACCCAAAATGATACTATCCGTTTCTATCTTCCAATCGATAGTCGGAGCATCTACTCTAAAATCATGGTAGTCATCTATAAACAAGGTCTGATCAGATCCATTTTTGCCTCTTTTCAAACTCAGTGCTTTTTCGGGTATCTTATAGGTAAGGTTGACACTAGGATGGTAGAGCGTGTCTTTATCATACACTAGTTTGGACTCCACTTTTTCAGCGACAATTTTCTCTAGCTTCTTCACAATAAAAAGCTCAGAAGAACCCAAGTATACCTCTTTTCCGATATGGTTGATCCACACATTCGCGGGTGCGTCTTCGCTACCATATCCATATATTGTTCCGCCTTGCAGTCTAAATCCTCCTTCGTAACGAATATTGCCACCAAGGTCTTTTATTTTCAGTCTCGGTTCATCGGATTTGAATCTAGGGTAGGAGCCTTCCGTTGCAGCGTTACCAGTTAGGATTTTATCTTGAAAAGTACCGGTGATTGGGCCATCTGGAAAATATTCTTTAAAGAAAAGTTTTGTGGCAGGGACTTCATACAATGCTTTTTTAGTATTGACTGTATATCGCGGCAACTCTACGTAACAGTTCGCAAAGTTTACTCTTTCCCAATCTACTTTTCCCCCTCGACCTTCCCAATTCGTTTCAAGTGGAAAGTATTCTCCAGAGGTACCTCTTATAGCTATGGAGTCCGCTTTTCTAACACCTACTAAATCCAATTTTTCAAAACTAATCTTTGGTTTTCCTTCTTTGTATTCAAAGTCAAAGTCAGGAGACTTGGCAAACCAATTTACCCCTGCGGAACTATACTTAATAGTGCCATCATTAAAAAAGTAATTAGCAAATTCAAGAAGGTTCCGGTAAGGAGTTATTTTTCTGCCATCCACATCAGCCAGCATGCCATTCAATACGGCATGATAATCTTTAAAGTTGGCTTCAGAATTATCTGCTTTTTTCAAAGCAGCAAGAGAGTTGTAGTAATCCACGAAGTAAGGGCCAACCGACATCTTGAAGCCAAGCATTTCATTAGAAGTAGTCTTTACGAGCATCATCTCTTCTTCTGAAAGCACTCCACTAGTATAAAATTTCTTAAAGTCCTTGAAGGCAGTTATATATTTCTTATTCTTACTGGTGGTCATGAAGACCTCTACTTGATCTATAAATTCTCCATTGGGTTCTGGAAAGGACTGTATACTTTGGGCGAGAGTCTGATTAGGATTAAGAGCGAAGCAGACGCTTAAAATCAGCAAAAAAAGAAATCTAACATCGGTACTTATGGCTCTATACATATCTATGTATTACACTTTTTTTGTCAATATGCACATCCAGTCTTTATTCTGAAGTACTTCGACAACATTAAACGCCGCTTTTGAAAGGTGCGTTTTTATTAATTCTAAGTCTGTATCTAATATTCCTGATATCAGCAAAGTCGATCCAGCGCTTAACATGTTTGATAACGAAGGTAGAGTCTCTAAAATTACGTGTCTATTTATGTTAGCTAATACTATATCAAAAGACCCTTCAACCACTGTTAGGGCTCCTTGCTTTAATATTATGTTTGTGACATTGTTTAATGAGCAATTTTGCACACTATTCATATAAGCATTATTATCAATATCTACGCCTAAAATGTCCTTTGCGCCCAATTTTGATGCTAAAATAGCCAAAACACCTGTTCCGCAGCCAAAATCAAGCACCTTTTTGTCCTTAAAGTCAATCTTTCGCATCAGGCTTATCATTCCACTAGTGGTCTCATGGTGACCCGTTCCGAATGACATTTGCGGAGTGACGATTATTTCGTAATCCACCGTTTCTATGGGAAGGTGAAAGTCCGCTCGCACGGCACAAAAATTATCAATAAAAACAGGCGCAAAATCTGCTTCCCAGACAGCATTCCAGTTTTGAGTTTCTAGTTTTTCCTCTGCATATTCAAAAGCGAGAACCGTTTGTAGTCTTTCCAAACCCTTTAGAAAATCTTCGGTCTTGTCTATCTCATTTACAAAACCCTTTACAGTCTTAGCATCTACTATTTCAAATCCATTAAACGATAATTCATTTAAGTGCGCTACAAGTATATCTGTATCTGTACAGGTAAAGGTATACTGATGGTAGTACTGTTTAGCATCTTTAGACATGAAGGTCTTTTGACTAAGTGATTTGAAAATTGTACTTGTACGCCTGAAGTGTATTGGTTAACAGCGACGTTACGGTCATCGGACCTACACCACCTGGCACAGGCGTAATGAAAGAACACTTAGGCGCCACATCATCAAAATCTGCATCTCCCACCAGTTTGTACCCACTTTTTCTTTCAGGCGCTTCGATACGATTTATTCCCACATCGATAACCACTACACCTTCCTTCACCATATCTCCTTTCAGATAATTTGGAATACCCAAAGCGATTACGATTACATCCGCCTTACGTGTATATTCCTCAAGGTTCTTGGTACGACTATGACATAAGGTAACCGTAGCATTCCCTGGCTTAGCCTTTCTAGATAACAAAATACTAATCGGCGTCCCAACGATATTACTACGTCCCAGCACTACACAATTTTTACCCTGCACATCTATGTTGTATCTATCCAGCATAGTCATAATCCCAAATGGAGTAGCCGGTAAAAAGGCAGGTAGGCCTTGCGCCATTTTTCCAAAATTAGTCGGATGAAAACCATCTACATCTTTCTTAGGATCTATAGCAAGCGTCACTCGATCCGCGTCTATGTGCTTTGGCAAAGGCAGCTGCACAATAAAGCCATCGATATCCTCATCTTCATTAAGCTCTTTGACGATCTCTAACAGTTCTTCCTCTGTAGTGCTTTCTCTCTTCTTTATCAAGGTAGATTCAAAGCCAATTTTCTCACAAGAAGTCACCTTATTACGCACATAAACTGCCGATGCAGGATCATCCCCAACCAGCACCGCTGCTAAATGTGGCGGACGTTTTTGGTCTGCGCCAATTCGCTTTACCTCAGCAGCTATTTCCTCTTTTATAGTTATGGATAAGGCCTTTCCATCGATTCGTGTCATATCATATTTGTTATGTGCGCGAAGATACTTTTAAGCTATCGTTTAACAAAACTGACCTCTTTATTTCTTTT
>CAYWOZ010000174.1:0-7381 GCA_964458675.1 uncultured Saprospiraceae bacterium | reverse complement strand
CCTGTTGATTCTAGAACCTATAGAAACTACTTCGTAGCGAATAAAGTATTGGAGACTCTTAAGTCATTTAAAATGGAGTATCCATTGATCAAAGAGTCTAAGTATGCCTGATAAGACTCGAATTGATAAATGGCTTTGGAGTGTTAGGATATTTAAGTCTCGGACACTGGCCAATACAGCCTGCAAAAGTGGAAGAGTCAAAATAGGAGAGAGTACCCTGAAAGCATCTTATCTCGTTTCTCCAGAAGAAATTCTATCTGTTCGAAAGGGTGGCTATAATTTTGAATTTAGAGTCTTAAAAATCATCTCTAAAAGAGTCGGAGCAGAGTTAGCACGCCCGTGTTATGAAGACCTTACTCCGGAAGATGAACTCAATAAATACAATACCTGGTTTGTAGGCAAAGCAAGCGCCGAAAAACGAGAAAAAGGAGCGGGTAGACCCACCAAAAGAGATCGAAGAGAGCTTGAGGAATTTAAAGAGGACCGTTACAACTTTGACGAGTTATAACATCTTTAGCTCTTATCTATTGAGTATCAGCACAAGCTTACCATTCTGTCTATTTAACGCATTTATCCTGTGTATTTAAGTGACCCTTAAGACTTTCTTAACGTCTTATAGATATAAATTTTCTTAACAAACTAAAAACGAATACATATTATGGACGTTGCAGCACAATTGTCAAATTTGACAACTTTATTAGTTGAATGGGCTCCAAAATTGATTGGTGCGATACTAGTACTCATCATTGGTCTTTGGATCATTGGTAGAATAATGAAAGTGATTACTAAAGGAATGTAAAGTTCAGGTCTTGATAAAGATGTGATTCCATTTTTGACATCAATGATTGGTGTACTACTTAAGTTAATGCTTGTAATGAGTGTTGCTGGAATGGTTGGTATCGAAACTACCTCATTTATAGCGCTTCTAGGTGCAGCTGGTTTAGCCATTGGTATGGCTTTACAGGGTACCTTAGGACATTTTGCTTCTGGAGTTTTAATTTTGATCTTCAAGCCATATAGAGTAGGAGACTTGATTGATATTCAAGGTCAAGTAGGTACAGTAAAAGAAATACAAGTTTTTAACACTATAATTGATTCACTAGAAAATAAGAAGGTAATTATCCCTAATGGAATTGCTACTTCTGGTATCATGACAAATCTCTCTGCAACTGAACACTTAAGAGTAGACTTGAATATAGCAATGCCATATGAAGAAGATTTCGACAAAGTACAGCAGATTGTAATGGATGCTTTGAAGAGTACACCTCACGTATTAGATAGCCCTTCGCCAGTGGTCGAAATAGAAAAATTTGATGCACACAATGTGCTATTAGCAGTAAGACCTTTTGCTAAATGTGAAAATTACTGGGACGTCTATTTTGGATCTTACAAAAACATAAAAGCTGCATTAGGACGAGCAAATATCAAAGTTGCTTACCCTAAAAGAGAATTGGTTAGTGACGCAAAGGTCGCTCTGAACTAATAAGCTCTTAAAACAAATAAACACACAAATGGTTGGAAGATTTCCCATTAGGGAAGTCTTCTTTTTGTATGTCCAAAAGTGAAGATGCAGGAAAATTTATGGGTAGTAACTACTAAATCAAGGCTGAGAAAGATAAATAGATAGAGGTGCCCTATAGTAAAAGATAAGCTTAAAGGCAATCTAGATAGTATTAAATATTCATCTTGCTTCGGCGCACCAGATAGGATTGAAGCACTGGTCTGAAGCCTTTATTGATATCTGTTTCTACGTAGTCTATTTTATACTGTAGGCATTTTAGACGAAGTTTTTCTTTCATCTTGATAACCTGTTCTGTGTAGTACTCTTTGACTTGGTTTGATTGTAATCTGACTTCTTCACCAGTCTCCATATCAATAAAGACATATGGTCTATTCTCAAACTTAAACTCTACTTCTAGCTCCTTGTCGATGGTATGAAAAAGAACTACCTCGTGCTTGTTGTATTTCAAATGCTGAAGCGCAGAAAAGACTTCTTCCATATTTCCTTGATCAAACATGTCGCTAAAGATCATTACTAAAGATCGGCGATGAATGCTATCCGCTATTTGGTGCAAAGCAGCAGCAGCAGAAGTTGTTTTGTGGTTTTCGGGAGTATCGATTAGTTTTTGCAGCATGCTCATGAGCAATCTGTAGTGCACCGTGCTTGACTTACATTTAGTATGGGTTCGTACCTCACTATCGAATATGGTCAAACCAAAAGCATCCCTTTGTTTCTTTAACATATTCATTAAGGCAGCTCCTGCCAATGAAGAGAACAAAAGCTTGTTGATTTTCTTTTTGCCATCAAATTTTGGCTCTGGAAAATACATTGAAGAGGATGCATCAATCACAATTTGGCACCGCAAGTTTGTTTCCTCTTCAAAACGCTTTATATACATACGGTCGGTACGGGCATATACCTTCCAATCCATGTTCTTAGTTGATTCTCCAGGGTTATAGACCCTATGCTCTGCAAATTCCACAGAGAACCCATGAAAAGGACTCTTGTGTAATCCAATGATGAATCCTTCCACTACCTGCCTGGCAAGCAATTCTAAGTTGCCTAAATCCCGTACTTCAATATTATCTAATAAATTCATGACTAAGTGTATAGCAGTCTAAACGGTGAAATTTGATGCCTGTTGCACCAAAAAAAACCTCTAACGCCATATAGGTGATAGAGGTTGTAATTTATCTTAATAAGATGGATAAATCTTATAAATGTGCATTTATTTTGTCGGCTAAAGCCTGCTTAGAGGTAACTCCAACATGCTTATCAACCAATTCCCCGTTCTTGAGAATCAAAATAGTAGGAATACTTCTTACTCCATACTTCATTGGAATGTCCTTGTTGCTGTCAACATTCATCTTGCCAACAGTAACCTTTCCTTCGAAATCTGTAGCTAATTCTTCAATAACTGGACCGATCATTTTACAAGGACCGCACCATTCTGCCCAAAAATCTACTACTGCTAGACCTTCTTTGTCTATCGCAACTTCTTGGAAATTTGCATCTGTGAATTCAAACGCCATAATTTAATTGTATTTTTATTTGTAAATAATTTACACTTGTATAACACTCTTTCACTAAAAAATGTTTTCAATGTCCTGCTTTAATACACTAAGAAAAGCATTTGTACACGAATAATAGCCTTTTAGTACCCTTTTTATATCACTAAGGTCTGTATTATTGCATCCAACTCGCTGGTATGCATTGATTTGTAGTACTTTAAAAAGATTTCTTCCGATTTATTCACCATAAACATCGCTGGAATAGATCCGTCCCAATTTTCATCGAGAAGCGTATACCAATCTTCTCTTTCTAAAGTCAACTTAAAGCTTTCAAAAGGTACATTATTTTCCCGAATAGTCAAGTTAGCGAGTCCTATTCTGTCCCCAACATTAACCGTTATTATTTTCACCTTATCTGGACTGTATTTAGTACTAATCTCTTTGAGGTTTTTGAGGTTATTCAAGCAAGATACACAAGCGGAATGCCAGAAGGAATAGATATACAGCTGATTAGTGGATTGAGAAAGCATATTTTGCATATCTCCCATATTTATAGCTTCTATACTTAGTCCATTGGCATTACTCAAGGCCTTTTTATCAGCAGCACTTAATTCGGTAGAGGGGAGCGCATCCGCATGAGGAACAGCAGAGAGATCTGGTGCGGATGAACTGTTACCAGAATTACATGCAGAGAGTAGTGTAAAAGAAAGAATAAGCGCAAGGCATTGTAAATTAAAGATTTTCATACTTCTTATTTGTATTTGGGTTCATTGATTACGTAGATTTGGAGTTCGTATCAGACATCTAAGATACTAAATTTGAATAGAACAAAAATCAAAATATCACTTATCTGCTTTGCAGTTTTCACTGCCGTCTTACGATATTTTGCCGCCTTACATCCTGAGGCGGTGGAGTCTCTATACAGCAAAGGTTTATTTTCATATATTAGGTGGATTTTCGATCACACTTTGCACTATTCGATAATCCCCATGATTTTCATCTTTCTATTTTTCGGAATACTTTATTTGCTTCACATCATTATTCGCCCATTCAAATCTTCTACATCTATACTTGCAAAGAGCAAACGATTTCTGTTTTCGCTTATCGCTTTTTTGGCTATTCTATATTCATCATTTATGTGGCTTTGGGGCTTCAATTATTTGCGCGTGCCAGTTGAAAAAACTATGCAGTTCGAAACACAACCGATTTTAGTCAAAGACCTAAAAAATAAACTGATAGCTAGGCTTCCCGATCTGGAATCAGCACGCGCTGCTATCCCCAATGCAACAGCTATTTCTATAGATACTTCTTTCATGCCTGATGACTTTGAAGACAAGATTCTGTCCCATGTGCAAAACACACTAGAGCAGTACGGGTATCCCGCCGCTACGGATGTCCAAGGCAGATTCTTACCCAAGGGAGTATTACTTCGCATAAAGACAGCCGGTATATATTTTCCTTTTGTGGGAGAGAGCAATATAGATGCAGGCTTACATCCTTTACAATACTCCGAAACCTTGGCCCACGAGTTCACCCATGCCTATGGATTTGGGGACGAAGGAACCTGTAGTTTTATAGCTTATTTGAGTCTGAAAGATTCGCCTGATCCTTACATTCGATACAGTGTTTTGTTAAGCTATTGGCGTACCCTTGCTAACAATTACCTGCGCTATGACAATGAAGATTACCAAGCCTTTCGAAAGACCTTACCGGAAGGTCTCATTGCCGATCTGAATGCTATTGCGGAAAACAGACGCCTATATCCTTCCATTTTTCCTAGTGCACGAAATGTCATTTATGACTCTTATCTCAAGGCACAAGGCATAGAAGAAGGCCTGCAAAATTACAATAGAGTAATCATGCTCGTCGAGAGTTTTGAGAATCAGAACTAGATTTTCTTTAAGGATTTTTTGGGCGTGCCCATGGACTTGCTTTTCCCCATCACTGCCCACAGTCCATGGTCGCGCTATCCATGACTACGCATCCGCTTCGGTCCTGCGCTTGCAACTAGTCATCCCACCTAGCCCACACTTGGACTGCTTCCTACGGTCGCATCATTCCTATCGCTCACGCGGGGTTTATTCTCAATTTGTTTTCTTTGATTGGGATTTTAGTTAGTTAATTGAAACAAAAAATAAAACTCTAAATATCACTCCTACGGAGCTTAATTTAAAGATGTTAACCTTTTGCTATGAATATGTTGCCACTCTGTGGCATGAGGAAATTTAATCTAACTGACTATCCGCTTGTTGGGTACTAAATTTTATAACTCATTGAATGTTAATAACTTATGTTCAATTTGCGCAATTGCGCCGCAAAAGTCTGATAATCAATTAGATGCAACAATCTTGTGCCCAGTATGCGGATAGTCACTTTAATCTATTAAAAATGCCTTTTGATTTGTTGTGAAAAATCTTTGAATCGTAGATGCTCCAGCGGAGCATAATATTCATAGTAATATGAATAAATAATGATTGAGCTCCGTAGGAGTGACATGGTCCACCACAGATAAGCGAGTAATACTGTTTAATATAATTTGGAGAAATTACATTTCCAAAATGTAAAGTTTCACACTTCTAATTGCTCCAACTTCGTATACTTATATTCGAATCCATCCTCAAGTAAAATAGAAGGAATCACAAATCTACTTTTGAGAACCAGTTCCGTTTCTGTTCGCATGAAGAAAGTGGCTATCTCTAATAACCATGCAGGTTGATTGATGTGAAAAGGAGCCTTTACCATATCTCTAATCGAAACCATAAATGATTTATTGGTAACAGGTTCGGGAGAGGTGATGTTGATGGCGCCCACTAGATTTTCCTTGTCAATAATCCTTTCCACCGCACGACAATAGTCTTCTTGATGAATCCAGGATACCATTTGATTTCCATTTCCTTGATGCCCTCCTAAACCTAGTTTGGCAAGGGGAATCAACTTAGGCAGCGCACCTCCATGCTTACCCAATACAATGCTAGTGCGTAAGGCTATTTTCCGAACTTCTGGAATTTTATTTTTAAAGAAAACGGCTTCCCACAGCTTCACTATGTTCATAGAAAAATCATCGCCTTTCACACCTTCTGCTTCATTCATAGGCTGGTCCTCGGAATGAATATAAACGGTAGAGCTACTGGCATTTATAAAGACTTTAGGTTTATTTTCGCTTTTAGAAATAACTCGATCTAAGAGGGTAGTAGGGAGGATTCTTGAATCCAAAATCTCCTTTTTGTTTTTATCCGTGTACCGACAGTCAACGCTTTTGCCACATAGATTGATGACCACATCGGATTGCTCAACTAAGCTGCACCATTCACCCTCCGTTTTTCCATCCCAGAGTACTTCATGCTCCGCTTTTGGTTTTCGAGAAAGTACCCAAACTGTATGTCCTTGAGCGCGAAAGTATGTGCTCAATGAGGTACCTAAAAATCCAGTGCCGCCAGCGATTAATATGTTTTTATGCGTGTGTCCCATGATTAAATAAATTCTTTAACTAAAATAAGAATGCCTAAAGTAACCGTTCTAAAAGTTACCCACGAAACGGTCATCCAGAGTGAAATACCCAGCAACTTACACCTTCTTATGTGTTCTAAAAACATAAGGCCTACTACTCCAAAAAATAACGGTAATAGGATGAATATAGGCGCATTGAAAAATGATAAACCAAATAGAATGGGCAATAACAAAAGGCCACCTATCATCGATACAGTTGACATATTGCCGAGGTAGGTCAATCGATTATCTTTTAGGAGTAATGTGGCCGCTATACCTTGCCAAGCCACCTGCCCAAAGCAAATTATGAGCTCTGTTCGAATACTATGCGTCCAACCAAAATGTGGGAAAAGATGAGCCGTAAAGGCATTGACAATGAAAGCTGTTGCTAAAGCTACAAAGACTATATATGCCCATCGAAAGGGAATATTAAAACTAGGTTCGCATAACCTTGCAGCTCCCTGTGCTGGCGCAGAAGGTGCAATTACTTTCCTGTTGTAGGAGATGAACTTGTAGAGCACATTAAGCGGTTTGAATATAAATTCAGAATGTACCATGAGATTCAAAATGGGACGATTATGACTAACAATTTTCAGTATAGATTGGAGTCCGTAAATTGTCTCCCCTGAAACGGTATCGTGCATGGCGATTTCATCTTGTGCCCGATTAAAATCGATCTTCATTTGTGTTTCCACAGGAACATCTTGATAGGCACAAATACTATTTTGATCAAGCATGCCTGCCTTTATAAATCCCTTACCATATATCTGACACATCGGACAATGTCTATCTATCAATAATTTGTTTTGCCTAATCATAGTTAGAATATTAATTTTTCAATTTCTTCAGGGTACTCTCTTTTCATTATTATAATGTTGTACAA
>CAYWOZ010000173.1:0-7403 GCA_964458675.1 uncultured Saprospiraceae bacterium | reverse complement strand
TCGTCAAAACAGCCTGAGGTCATTTCATCAAATTTCGTATCTTGCATAAGGAGAGCTTGTGTTTTATTCAACTATAAGATACTGGTTTTTACTGACTTATAGCTAAATTCAACTCTCCTTTTTTTTGTTATTTAACTACCGAAACTTAAGTTTATTAATTTATTGGTTGCCCAATCCAGTAGTAATATTTAACCAAACCCGAATTAATGTTTGTAACAGTATATATTAAACCTGATACTGTATCTAAACTTTTAGCTAAATGAGCATTAAACAATGCTCTTGTCGGATCAAATGGAATATTATTAGAAGGTGGATTTGGTGTAGTAGTTACAACTCCGTAACTAGGATCATATATTGTTCCATCATATGTTACAAAAGCATGATTTACATGGAGGGATAAAGGTTCTGGTACTCCTCCTTGCCCTTCAATTCCTTCATCACCCTCTGCCCAGTTAGGTTTGCACTGAGCTGGGATGTTACTTAGCTCAAAGAAATTATACTCAGCATTTTCAATAAACGATTCCCAGTCTTTTACTGCAAATCGTGCTAAACCACTTTTCCACTCTTCAATAATAACATCATCAGAAAATTTTGCCATCATATTACTGTCAAAATCATTTGTGAAACTTTTAGTTGCTTCAACTGAATTAAGTTTAACCCCACTAATACCTTGTGTTTCCCATATAGCTATAAGTAGATCTGACAAAGCTGCACATCTCCCATTTGCTGAATCACTTTTCAGCAATTCTGATAAGTCAGAGCATGTATCATCATCATCAATACATGTTGCCCAATATGTAAAAATCATACCATCTTTTCTTTTCACACTGAATGCCTTTTCCTTGTCAAAAGGTTCCCAGATTTGCTCAATTAAATCTGTATCACTTTTATATCCATGGGCGTCAGAGCAACCTAAATGTATCGTAGTTTCGAATACATTTTCACTCTTCAAAGGTTCATCTTTTGTTACATATAATGTATGAGTAGTTGTTTGAAAAGGTTGGTATTCCCCCTTACTCCCATCTTCTTTAACTGGGGCGATCTCCCATACAATTGGAAATGAGTTATCATAATAGGATACCAAATCCATAGGTAGCACTTTTTCTGCTTCACCAACATAGACAACTGCATTAAAACCGCCATCATTTGGGAAAAATTGTTCTTCAAAATCAAACTTCACCTCTGTAGCACCTGAATTATGTGAAAAATCTGTAGTATTAGTATCTACTTTTGGTCTTATCCAAAAAGGTTTTGTACAATCATATCTTATTCTTGCAGTAATATCTATCTTTCGGCCACTGACATACCCCACATCTTTGACAATCTCGCCATCTTGAGTCCAATGAGGACCAGTAATAGTGCCACTTCCATCATCTATAAAAATTTGAATATAAGAAATCGCATCTTCACTTGAAGGAGTAAATGTTACTAATTGAATTCTATGATTACCGCTTTCAAATTGATAATTAAAATTATTATCTGAGACTTGCGACTGTAATCTCAAACTAAATAAACAGATAATTGGTAAAAATAAAAGAAACCGTATCTTAATCATATCATGCAATAGTTTTGTTAATTAAGTTCTATTGCACAAGGATAGATTTTAGTTTCGTTTTAAGGCGATAATCAAATATATCGTCTTAAAAAGCGATTATTTAGTATATCGTCTTAAAAAGCGATATTTGAGTTAAAGGATATCCTAACGTTAAATCTTTTGGTAGACATCATACCCTAGTTTTACACGACATACTCTTGACGAATTACTAAACTACAGTATCCACTGTCTAGCATAAGGTAGCCATACTCATAACAGAAGTAATAAATGTTGCCCTTCTTTGTGCGATATACATTGGTGTAGTAGTTGAAGTTGAATCCCAGTTCTACCATCTTATCCTTATGCACCTTAGCCTTTCCTTTTGGATTTTGGTCGATAAGGATACGACGATTTCTGCGCAGAATATTATTGATGTTCCGCATGAAATTGTTGGAGTCGCTATTGAGTCTATTGTTATGGGCAGCCCTACATTGGTCGGAGCAGAATTTCTTGTCCAGCCGACCAAATAATTTATCTCCACATTCAGAGCACTTTTTCGCCATTGCTAATTTTGTTGATATCCCCAATTTACAAAATATTAAGCTTTTTGCAATAATATTTTGGACGTGTTCTGTCACGATGCACGGCAATGTGCCCATCCATAAATCGACCTTACATCGCGACGGACGGAGTTATCTAGAACAAGGATTAGCAGCTAGGTATAAGAAAAGAAATAAATTGAGTATTTTTATCGGCTAGATGATGACAATAAAATAAATAACAATTTACGTTTATATCATTGCCGTTTATAGAGTGTCAATTGGAATAATAGTGAGCTCTAAGGTTAGACACGTTTAATACTTCAAAATATATCAATGTACAGATTAATTCTTCTTTTTGCCTTTACTTTCAACCTTTTACACATCCATGCTCAAGAGTATGTATCAGAGAATGCTCCCATGCGCGTCATTCATTGTACTGCTATAGATAAAAATCAAAATGTAAAAAACATATTTGTCGATGATAATAATGTGAAATGGGCTGCTACGGACAGTGAAATATTTCAAATCAATTCCGCAGATAATAGCACCCAAAAAAGCCATGACGAGAATGATTGGTCTTTGCTAATGCAGTCGGAAGGCAATGGCCTAGTAAAGACTAATAAATTCAACTTGGAGATGCTTCCTGAAAATCCAGAAGCAGTGACTTGTGCATTTTACGACAAAGCAAAAAAACAACTTTTAGTAGGAACCGATGGAAAAGGGGTCTTGAGATACAGTATGCGAAATGACGTGAAGCTAATGTCTAATAAAGATTTTGGCGGAGACAAGATAGCTAACCGAAAAGTAACTTCAATTCTCATTGATAAATTTAAGCGTACATGGATTGGTACCGATAAGGGGATACTGGTTGGGATTGGAAAAAAATGGAAAATCTATGAGGAAGAATCTTTCATAGATGAAATTACAGCACTAGGTCCAGATGTGTGGGTGCTTGGAAATGGAATTCTTTATAAAATAGATGAAAAGAATAGGTGGATACCTGGTGATGTGGATGGCCGAACTTATAGAGGTAGAATTAGAGATATGGTATATGATAATGATGGGAAACTTTGGGTAGCATCTGATATCATTACTAGATATGATATTGTCAAAGATAGTGTCGAAGTATTTGACCGCACGAATGGGTTCACTGCAAAAGATATCCAATGCATCAGAACCGATGCTGACAATGCACTTTGGGTCGGGACAGCAAATTCAGGTTTATTCTTAATCGACAAAGAAGACGCTATGACTATTTCTTGTCAGATTTCTAAAGATTTGTCTTGTACAGGGAGTACTGATGATGCATCGTTAGAAGTAAAAGTGTATGGAGGGGAAGCCCCATACACCTATACATGGACCAATGGATTGAGTGGGGCTAATCCCCAAAATGTAGGTCCCGGAGCGTATAAAGTGAAAGTCGAAGATCAAGCTGGGCGTTCCAAGATAGTAGGTGCCGTCATTGAGGATAACAGGATGCAAGTAAGCCTGCAGCAGATAAAAGAAACCTCTCATAGCTCCTCCAAAGATGGAGTTGCTATGGTGGAAGTGAGTGGCGGGTTTAAGCCATATACTATACAGTGGGCCAGTGGAGAGAAAGGAAAAAAAGCCAGAGCCTTAGGAGCAGGTTTCCAGGCGGTTACAGTTAGTGATAGTAAAGGTTGTACTTTTTCGGACGCCATCAATATGGGAGGGGGAGATGTGGTGGCTATAAATTCGGAAGGCATTATTCTTAGTATCCAACAGGATGGAGAATTGTCTTGTGCCAATAATCAAGGTGTAGATCTTATAGCACAGGTAAGTGGCGGAAGACCGCCCTACACTTATGAATGGAACAACAGTACCGATCAAAGTAGCGTAGCAGGTGTAGATGCAGGGCAGTATAAAGTAACGGTAAGCGATGCAAACGGGAATCGAAAAATTGGAACATATGAAGTGGTAGGTGCGGCTCCTTTATTAGTAACCGCTACCCAAGAAAAGGCAGTCAGTAGAGGGAGAAAAAGAGACGGGGTCGCTTCTGTATTTGCCAAAGGTGGATCAGGTGAGTATTCATACCAATGGTCCAATGGAAATAATCGTGCGCAAGCTACTAAGCTCATCAAAGAAAAATACAGTGTGACCGTTACAGATTCGGATGGGTGCACTGCAGTCGCTCAGGTCAATATGGAAGAAGAGATCAATAAAGACCTAGCGAGCAAAAAACTCAAAAAAGGCCAAGTTATCCAATTGGACAAATTGTACTTCGAAGCGGATAGTACAAGAATCACGCTGCGCTCTATTCCAATCTTGGGAGAAGTGTATGATATGTTGCTTCGTAAGCCAGATGTAAAAATTGAGATTGGAGGACATACAAATAATATTCCGGAAGATGATTATTGTGATCAGATATCTACTGCTCGTGCTAAGTCCGTTGCAGATTATTTGATTGCGAAAGGCATCCCAGTTGAACAAATTTCTTATAAAGGATATGGAAAGAAAAAGCCATTAGTAAGTAATGATACCGCCAGAGGAAGGGAACGAAATCAGAGGGTGGAGATAAAGGTATTGGATACGAAGTGATTTTTGCCGAAAGGCAAAAAAGCTTTTGGCGATTAGCTATTGGCTGTTTCCTGAACTTACTTGTATTGCTTTGATGCAATCGAATTGAGATGAGAATAAAATTTATCAGGCTATAATGAGAATATGTCGCTCCGCTGGAGCTCTGGTGTGTCCTATGCTATTGAGCTATGAA
Organism: uncultured Saprospiraceae bacterium; assembly: GCA_964458675.1. Classification (GTDB taxonomy): domain Bacteria; phylum Bacteroidota; class Bacteroidia; order Chitinophagales; family Saprospiraceae; genus JALZVN01. Next base: position 2,596 of record CAYWOZ010000173.1, on the reverse strand, counting down.
CATTTGGCACTGCTGGTGCCTTAATTCAGGATGGTATTCATAATTATTTTCAAAGGTCAAATCCTATATCTGTTCGATAGTGTTTCTTTTCAAATTGCACTTTATCTGCGTTTTGATATGAGCGGTCTAAAGCAGCTTGCATGTTTGACGCTAAAGAGGTGATAGCAAGAACACGACCCCCGCTAGTAACTATGTCGCCGCTTGCATCTTCCTGAGCACCAGCATAATAGAGTAAACTGTCCTCGGTGTCTTCCATGCCAGTCATAGATTTCCCTTTTTCGTATGCCTCAGGATATCCTCCTGATACCATCATAATAGTAGTCGCATAATCTGGATTGATGTTTACTTTTTGGTTGCTCAGTTTGCCATCGAAAAGAGAATCTAAAAGCGCTACTAAATCGGACTGCAATCTAGGAATAACCACCTCTGTTTCTGGGTCTCCCATACGGCAATTGTATTCGATAACAAATGGATCTTCGCCTACCCGAATCAAACCAAAAAATACAAATCCCTTGTAGTCAAGATTTTGTTTATGTAGTCCTTGGATAGTAGGCTCAATGATACGCTCCTTTACTTTTTTCATTAAGGCATCATCTACGAATGGGACCGGGGAGATGGCCCCCATACCACCAGTATTTAAGCCTTTGTCCCCTTCTCCGATTCTTTTGTAATCCTTCGCTATTGGCAACAATTGGTAGTTTTTACCATCCGTAACAGCGAATACAGAAAACTCTATTCCATCTAAAAATTCTTCTATGATAACGGTCATGCTGGCCTTGCCAAACTTGCCTTGCAGCATTTCAGTTAGCTCTTTTTGTGCGGCTTGGGTGTCTTCCAGAATCACTACCCCTTTTCCTGCTGCGATACCATCTGCTTTTAGGACTACAGGTCCAGAGATGGTGGCTATAAATTGGAGGCCTTCTTCAAGGTTGCTCAGTGTAAATTCTCTATAGCCTGCGGTTGGAATTTGATGCCTTTTCATAAACTCCTTAGCGTAGGCTTTGCTTCCTTCTAGTTGTGCTCCTTCAGCGCTTGGACCAACTACTTTGATTTGTGTATGTTCGAGAAAATAGTCCTGAATTCCTAGTACTAAGGGCTCTTCTGGGCCTACCACAATCATGTCTATATTTTTTTCTTCACAAAAAGTCTTAATCGTAGGGAAGTCCTTGATATCTAGAGGAACATTGGTTCCACAAAGTTTTGTGCCTGCGTTTCCTGGTGCTATGAATAGCTCATCACATTGAGCGCTTTGCTTCATTTTCCAAGCTAAGGCGTGTTCTCTTCCTCCTGATCCAAGTAGTAAAATATGCATGACGTCTTATTTTGCGCAAAGATAATATTATATTCAATCAAATTGATTTGGGACCATCACGACCCTTCGGGCGTGACCACGTCGTTCGCTCCTATCCGTTTTTTTTGCCGCGCGGTGGAGACGCAAAATCTTGCGTCTCTACGGCCACCCACAAAAAAAACGGATACCGCTACCACCGTTTGTTCCTACGCACTCCGTTTGTCGAGCTACATGCCTGCGGCACTGCGCGAAGGCTTTTTTCGGGACGGCCCCAAACAATACTTTTACACCAACTCACAAAACGACATATTGGACTAGTTGCCATCTAATTATCTAAGCTATTTTCGTATTTTCGCAGTCAAATCGAGATAAGTGTATGATTAGTTTTATTAAAGGTCCTTTGGTGTCAAAGAGTCCCACTTCAGTAGAGATAGAAGCAGGAGGAATTGGGTATGAAATTCATATCAGTCTCCACACATTCAGTCACTTAGAACAGCTGAAAGAGATAAAACTGCATACCTACCTGCACGTAAAAGAGGATAGCCATACACTATATGGTTTTTTTGAACCGCAGGAACGATTTATTTTTAAGCACTTAATTTCTGTGAGTGGGGTAGGACCCAATACAGCTCGGGTTGTGCTGTCTTCGATGACCTCAGAAGAGGTGAGAATGGCTATTATTGGCAATAATGTGGCGGCATTTAAGAAGGTAAAGGGGATAGGCCCAAAATCGGCCCAAAGGATAATTTTAGACCTAAAAGATAAACTTGTAAAAGATGCAGGACAAAATGCTGGATCAACGGTATTTGTAAGCAATACTTTGCAAGATGAGGCGTTATCAGCTTTGTTAAGTCTAGGTTTTAATAAAGCCAAGGCGACCAAGGTTTTACAAGCCTCAATGAAGGAATTTGGAGCAGATGCATCTGTAGAACAGATAATCAAAGGCGCTCTAAAGCAATTAACCTGATTTTTAGGTGCTCTTTAAGCCTTTTTAGACAGATTTGGTGCACAAAGACAAGAACTATCTTTCAGATTTGACGTAAATAAGGTCGTCGCTTATTGGACAATGAATACTCAAAATGGGCTAGCATTTGTTAAAAATGTTCCCGGACATAAGTGAACGGTTTTTATTGCGTTTTGATTACACTCCCTATAGAAACCGCGTTTTTTTGAATATAAAGAAAGTTAAGTAAAATATTAGGGTTTCAACCCTTTGTACATTATGAAAGAAATTTACGCTCTCCAGTTTTGGATACTTCTTTTTCTCGTATCGGGAAACCAATTATTTGCTACAGATTTTACCCA
>CAYWOZ010000172.1:0-7408 GCA_964458675.1 uncultured Saprospiraceae bacterium | reverse complement strand
TTTTATATATGACAAAAACCATAAAGTTTCTAAGCCTACCACTTTTAGTATTACTTCTATTTACTTTCAGTTGCGAAAGGGATGATGATGATGATGATGATAGCTTGACGGATACCCTTATCGAAAATCCAGAAGTATGTTTAGTTGAAATCGATGGCTCCTTTGTACTAGTTGATTTAGACTCGGAGCCTGAATTTATAGATGGTGGGGAAAGAGGCTTCGTAAACGCCTTTTATGATGTCATTAAGTATCCTGCCGAGGCTAGAGAAAATGGAGTGCAAGGAACCGTTATATTAAGCTACGAAATCACAAAAGAAGGTTCTTTGGAAAATATTATTATTATCCAAGATATAGGCGCTGGTTGCGGGGAGGAATCAAAAAGAGCACTAGACGAGGCCACTCCTGGCGTGTCTTTTGAGCCTGGAATTTTTGAAGGTAATCCAGTAAGGGTGAAAAAATCCATTCCTATTAAATTTAAGTTGCAGTAGAGGGTGTTAATAAAAATGGCTTAATACCTCACTTTATAGTCGCCTAATAGCTCTATTCACTTTTAGTTATTCTTGATAAAATAAAATTTTGTATATTAAAAAAACAAATAAGCTTTAGTTAACCATAACTAGATTTTTTAACACTCACAATATATAACTATGTTTTCCCGCAAACCGCAAACCGCAAACCACAAACCACAATACGAAAGACAATTAATTGTCTTTCGATTTAAGCTCTTTTCACAGTATTACGATGGTAGGAAAAATACATCTATTCTTTTGTTCCTATTTTTATTGAACTTTATTGCTTATTCAATGCAAGGCCAAAAATGTGGGGTAGCTTCAAGTACGAATCATGCGAATCAAGATTTTCAGGCAGTTGATTTTTACTCCACAGATTCCTGTATCCCACTTAGGATAAAGTGTAATTTAATAGTTTTAAGAGATGGAAATGGACAAGGAGGGGTAGATCAAGCTTCTATAGATAAACTGAAAAATCAAACAAATAAAATATTTGGCAATGTAAAAGATGACAAAGATTGTGAAGGTGGAGATGCTCACCCTAGTGAGGCCCATATCCAGTTTGATTTCAATATTATCTATGAAGATAATACTAGTTTATGGGACTATAACGCAAAAGCCAAAAGCTTAGGAAGTGTATATACTCAGGATTACTTCCTTGTTCGATTTTTAGATACAAGGTGGCCGGCACTTAATACTTTTATGCAAGGCGTAAAGGATCAATATCCAGAAAGTTTAAATGTAGTTTTTGTTGAAAATGCGGCTCAACTTGACTATTACAATCAGGCACTCCTAAATGGTCAAACTATCACCGAAAAGTGGGACGATTTTGATCCTGAGCCTAATTTTTCTAAAATTTTTAGTGGAGTAGCTAACGGATTTAGAACAGGGTTTTATGACCCAGATCCTCAAAATTTTGTCATTATTACTAATGTGTATACGGATTATGTCGGATTGAAGGAGTTCGGAGAAATTGAGCAACCAACTAGCCCTCTTTCTAATTTTGATTTAGCGGAAAATCACTTACGCCAAAAAGGGGTAACCTTAGCGCACGAAATTGGCCATACTTTCGGATTAACCCATGAATGTGAATGTGGGGACAATATAATGCTAAGTTCAAATGAAACAAACTCGAACGGTGATACTTGTCAATTTGTTGGTTTTGCGGATTTTTTCAGCGTAGATCAACTGGAGACCATGCAAAGAACTTTAGCTAATACAAGTGCAAGGCAAAAAGTTGACTGTACTGCCCTGAATAATGAGAACTGTAATGTTATAGTTCGAAACTCGCAAGGTTGGATATGGTATCCTGTTAACATTTATGGTGATTTGATTATTCGATCTGGAGCAACTCTGAGGCTTACTGAAGGTGCAATATTGCATTTTGCGGAGGAATCGTCTCTTGATATCGAGCCTGGAGGACGATTAATTATAGAAGAAGGAGTTGTGCTTACATCTGCTTGTGAATTTGAAACCTGGAAGGGGATGCGTGTCTCTGGAGGTAACTCAGAGTTTGATGTTCATATTAGTGGTGCATTGATTGAAAACACTTCTGGACCAGCTATTTCTATGTTTCCGCCTAATATACCTTGGCCTGAAGTGCAAAATCATGGGAACGGTATTGTAATAGCGGAAAATAACACTGTCTTTAAAAATTGTCAAAGAATGGCAGAATTAATCGCCTATCAGCCATCCCCTAATAAAAGTAGATTTACTAATTGTACTCAGATTGGTGGAAAATTTGGGATAACAAACTGGCATTGTGAAGGAGTTGAAGTAGACCAATGTGTTTTTAGAGATATCGAGAATCATTGTATCGGAGGATGGGACGCTTCATATAAGCTAACTAATAATTTCTTTTACGGAGGAACCAATGAAGTCCAATTTACAAATACTTCAACTGGAAAAAGTTCTGAAATAATTAATAACAAATTCTTTACAGCTCGTACTGGTATTTTCTCTACAGGAATGCACAAAGGGCGATTGGAGATTTTGCACAATACATTTCGTAATCCATTTACTGGGATACTAATGGATAACTTAAATGATTATTCAATAACTTTAAATAATTTTCAAGGCTCCAATTTTGGAGTATATTGCGGTAATAATGGTAAAGAAGAAAGAAATGATATTGTTTCTAATACATTTAGATCCAATGAATTTGGGATTTTAACTGAAGAAGAAAATGATCGCCTTACTTTTTTAAACAATTGCTTTACATGTAACCAAGCCGATGTAAACATTTCTGGATCGGTTAATGAATTCATTGGTGGTCTAGCACCAGCTGGGAACTGTTTTACGCACATGGGGTCTACTATGTCAAACGTACTTGATATGACAGGTCCCATTGGTAAGCCATTTATCTATTATGTTCCTTTCGATGAGCCCATAAACTGTTTCGATCCGGTAAAAATCACATCATTACAAATTGGAATTGACGATGTTGTAGTTGGAACTATGATTGATAACTGTCATGCAACTCTCGACGATCCTGATAATCCGAATGACCCTCTTCCTTGTCATTTTGTGGAAAGTATCGAGGAGCATGAAATAGCGATTGCCGATTTAGCTAATCAAATCAATTCGATTGAATCAAGTGAGCTAAGCCCTCAAGACAAAAGACTAAATTCTGATGTCCCTATTAGGTGTAGAGAAGAATTAAAAGCAGATTTATACAATCTATATTTGACGGATAAAGCGTATGATTCCGCTAGACTTGTATTCCAGCCTGCACGTAACTATAGTGATCATATAGCTATTTACAGCACATTTCTTTCTGAAAAAAAATATGATCAGGCTAGCCAGTATTTACAAAACTTGCCTGCTATCTCTAATGCTGAATTAGATTTTGTACTTATTCAAGAGATGAATATAATCAGATTAGTCAATGGCCCAGATTTTAGTTTTCCTGAAGAGGAGTTAAATAGTCTTTTACATATTGTAGAAAAGAGTCATTTATACTCGGGATTCGCAAAAAGTCTATACTATATTTTAACTGGTATTTTAATTCCTAGAGAGATAATCCAAACTGAAAATGGCTCTGATATTGAGGAAAGATTAATTGGAAAAGAAAGTAATTCTTTAAAGGCTGTTGAGATTTACCCAAATCCATTTAGTGAGATATTAAATGTTAAGACAAAAGGTTACGAAAATATAAGTGTAAAAATAAATGATATTTCCGGAGCAGAATTATATAGAAAGCGTAATGTTGATGGTAGTCTTAAAATAAATGCATCTAATTGGAATAATGGCGTTTATATAATTAGTATTTATCAAGGAAATAACGTTATCAAGAAGCAGAAAATAGTATTGTTAAAATAGTTAATTGGCTCGTAATAGAAAGCACTTTTAAAGTGCTTTCTATTTTAAATTAAAAATATGCAATGTAGAAATGTTATAATGTTTTTTATTTTGTGTTGCTGCAATGTCGTTTTTACGCAGAATACATTTAGCAAGATTCTAGACTTAGAAGATGGTATGCCAGATTCAGGAGTTCATTTTCAAATACTGTATGATCAACTTATTGTGGTTACTAGTCATCTCTGTCCTATAGACGGAAGTTATGAAGATTGTTCAGGAATAGCCAAGTTTGATTTTTCTGGTGAGTTAATTGATTTTCATTTGTTTAAAAATTTTGATTCTAATGTGGGTTCTATCTCTACCATAGAAGGTGATACAATCTATATGCTAGCTAATGATGTTAACAATAATTTAAATTCTTTGTCAGCCTTGAAAGTAAATTTAGATACTTATGAAAAGGAAATAAGAAGTATTGGAGAAGATATAAGCAGGAGACATATAAGTGAGGGCATGCTTAATTTCAACAATCGATTCTATAGTTTTGGACATTATTCCGATGCGCAAAAACAGGGCATTAGGGGGTTTGTATCTAAATGGTCTAAAGGGTTTCAAGATGAAATAGCGTTTTGGTCTTTTTTTGAAAACCAAACGGTTACTATAGGAGATTTAAAACCCACTATTGATAGCAATTTGGCGTTTATTGTATATGAAGCTCATGCTGGTGTAAACTATTCGCTCCCTGTTCATATTGTCAAGATGGATACTTTAGGTAACCTCATAGCAGAAAAAGAACTTGAAAGGTCACCTAATGGAAGGACAAATTTAGCTGAAGATAGCTTTGGAAACTTTTATACCGACATTGAAAGAGCCTTTGAGAGTGATATCGTCAAAATCGATAAGGAACTAAATGAGATATTATGGCTTACTACTTTGCCAGCGGATTATTTGGGTATAGATCAGAGGTATAAAGTGCTTGATGTAGAGGTAGCCAATAATGGAGATGTACTAGTCAGCGGAGAAGCCAGCTATCTTCATCAGGAGAGTGGAGTAGTATGTGGTTCATTTTTAGGTAGATTGTCTTCCGAAGGGGAATTACTATGGTTCAAATTATTAAGCAATGTGAGTGATGAAAATGACATTGATGATGATTCTTTTCGAAAATCTTATTTACTAGAAATAAAGGAATTGCCAAATGGGAATATAGCAGGAACTGGAGCGACGATTAAGTTTTTGGAGGCTGGCGGTGTGAACCAAGAGCTATGGCTCCTCTCCATCGACGAAAACGGCTGTATAGAGGGATTCGATTGCAAGGATGATATATATGTTTTGAATACCGGAGATAGTTTTCCGACTATTACTAGTACTAAAGAACTCGCTGAGATCGATGACAGTATATTCTATCCTAATCCCGTATCAGATATTTTAAATCTAACAATGGAAGGAAATTTTGAGTATCAAATTTCTAACCTTCAATCTCAAATTAAAGTTTTTGGAAAAAATGACAAGGAAGTGGATATAAATCATTTACCCGCAGGTATATATTTTCTCCAAATAAAACAAGATAACCAACTTTTCGAAGCCCTGAAATTTATCAAAATATGAGAGCTATATTTATAATAATGCTTGGTGTTCTATTGTGTACCAATTCAAAAGCACAAACCTTCGATACTTTTTCTCTTTATTTTGAAGATGCCAAAGGTAGCTTAGATACATTGCGTTTAGACAGGATAGAAGAAGGAGCGACTAGATTTATTGATGAAGAATTAGGAGAGATAGACTTAAAAGATCAACCTTTAAATGGATTTGATGTCCGATTTTATAGATTTGAAGCAGCTAATGTAAATTCTGCATATGATATAATTTGGTTTTGCACACATGAGGATGGAGATGTTGATGTAAATGATAATAATTCTCAAATTTATAAATATTTACACGAAACAAAACAATTGATTTGGCCAAAATTCAATTGTTCTCCTAGCAATTTCGGAATACCGGAGAAATTTTTTATTCCTAATAGTGCCGCTTTTCCAGTAACCGTAACTTGGGATAGTTCGCTATTGCAGGATACTTGCCATTATCTTTCTAGACTTACGGAAGTCCCTCCTGTCAGATTTTCTCAATTTGTTGAATTTGGTATTGAGTTTTGCCCTGATAGAATTAATCATCCTCTTATTAGTTTACGAGATTCTAATTCTGTTGTGCTCACTAAGCCAAATTTCTTAACTATGATGAGAGCGGATGGTTCTTTAGTTTCTACTTATTATATAGATATTCGTAATAATTTTATTCCTCCCGTTTCAGTCGACAATACCTTAGAGTCGGAAATCACCCTAAGTCCAAACCCCAACGATGGACTTTTCCAAATAGGAAATGCCCCTACAGATGCTTCTGTTGAGATATACAGCATCACTGGACAATTAGTCAAATCATACGACTCAACAAATCAAGAAATTCGAATAGAAGAGAAAGGTGTGTTTATTGTTTCGATTCGAACTGAGGAGGGGATTGTTACTAAGAAGGTAGTTTGTCAATAGTATAGGAAATTGTATATATTCTAAATAATTGCCTATGCTTATGTAATGTTTATGTAACAGGAATGAATAGACACATTTTAATTTGTTGATATTCAGTCACTTACTATGTAGTTCTTATATGATATTGAGAATGAAATAGCACTTAAGCATACGAACTTACTAAAGGATATTTTCAAGTAAAAAAGCCCATTGATGATTTCATCAAAGGTTTTTTTAGCTTCTATTCAAATTACCGAATAACCAAATCCACATTTAGAAATAAAATACCTAATTCAATTATTCCCCTATTTTTGATACTACAAGATTTCGATCAAATTACCCCCTACGCCATCTTCAACTCAGGATACAAAGGGAAACGCTCCATAAACTGATTCACAGCGCCTTTGATATTTTTGATAGTGCTTTCGGATTCATGATTCATCAATAACTCATCTATCCACTCGACTACTTGAGCACTGTCTGCTTCATTGAAGCCTCTAGTGGTAATAGCAGCGGTACCGATACGAATACCGGAAGTGGTGAAAGGCGATTCGGTGTCAAATGGAACCATGTTCTTATTCACAGTGATATCTGCTTTTACCAAAGCTTGCTCTGCTTGTTTTCCGTTAATACCTTTTGATCGGAGGTCAATCAACATCAAGTGATTGTCTGTTCCACCAGAGACAAGGTCATAGCCTTTGTCTACGAAGGACTTTGCCATCGCCTGTGCGTTCTTGATTACTTGTGTTCCATAGGTTGTAAATGAAGGATCAAGTGCTTCTCCAAAAGCAACCGCTTTCGCTGCGATGACATGCTCCAATGGTCCACCTTGCATTCCAGGAAATACCCCACTGTTCAAAATAGCAGACATCTTTATTGGATTACCTTTTTTAGTCGTTCTACCCCATGGATTTTCAAAGTTCTTACCCATCATAATGATTCCTCCTCTAGGCCCTCTAAGGGTCTTGTGTGTAGTGGAGGTTACGATATGGCAATGAGACATGGGATCATTGAGGTGCTTACCTACAATAAGTCCAGCTGGATGTGCAATATCTGCTAATAACAAAGCGCCAACACTATCTGCAA
>CAYWOZ010000171.1:0-7488 GCA_964458675.1 uncultured Saprospiraceae bacterium | reverse complement strand
CAAAATCTTATACACATGAGAATGTTTTTATGTTTATTAATATCGCTGTCATCGATAGTATCTCAAGCACAGAGTCAGGAGAAAGAGATACAGCAGGTCATGGTTGACGTCGTCTATCTCGCTTCAGATTTTTTGCAAGGTCGTGAGACAGGGACTAAAGGTGAGCAGATGGCTGCAGACTATATCGCCCATAGGTACGCACAGTTAGACATGAAAATGATTAATGAAGAGGATAAATATTTTCAGCCATTTCCATTTAAACAAATGAGAAATCCACATGCTAATCATACTCATCCTCCAAAAATAGGTAAGGGGAAAAATGTAATTGGATACATGGATAATGGGGCTGACAAAACAATAATTATTGGTGCGCATTACGATCATCTAGGAATGGGCAAATTTGGGTCTCTACATGCTGGTGAGCCAGCTATACATAATGGTGCAGATGATAATGCCAGCGGAATAGCTGCTATGCTGCTAATGGCAGACTGGATAAAGGCTAAGGAATTGAAACAAAGCAATTTTCTTTTTATCGCTTTTTCTGGAGAAGAGATGGGACTCTTTGGGTCTAAATATTACGCGGATCATCCTAGTATAGACCTGAGTAAAGTAAGCGCTATGATAAATATGGATATGGTCGGTAGACTTAATGAAGAAAAAGTGATCGCTATAAACGGAGTAGGTACCTCTCCTGGTTTTAAGGATATGATTGCCAATAATAAGACTGCAGGAATCACCGCCGCAACTACCGACTCTGGAATAGGCCCCTCTGACCACACCTCATTTTATTTAAAGGATGTGCCGGTGCTTCATTTCTTCACAGGACAGCATATGGACTATCACAAACCTGGGGACGATTCTCACCTTGTAAACTATACAGGAATTCATGAAGTAAGTAGTTATATATATACTCTTATCGATCAGATTAATGGACAAGACCAATTGGCTTTTACCAAAACCAAAGATGCGCAAGAACAAAAGGCAAGCGCATTTAAGGTGACTTTAGGGGTGATGCCAGATTATGTGTACACAGGAAAAGGTATGCGTATCGATAGTGTTATTGATGGTAGGGTCGCAGATAAAGGAGGATTAAAAAATGGGGACATTGTCATCCAACTAGGAGAAGTAGAAGTTACCGACATATATAAGTATATGGAAGGTCTCGGAAAATATGAGAAAGGAGAAAAAGCAAATGTGACTGTATTGCGTAAGGGAAAGAAAGTTACGAAAGAAGTGACCTTTTAGGTAATACAATTTGAGTTGAATTATCTTCATATTCAATTTACTTTCATATTGCCGATGTTAAAAAAAGAAAAATGGCTATCATCAGTATGATGTAAAGAACAATCACGACTATAGTAAACAACCCCAAAAATCTGAATAAGGATTTCATGTGGCCAAAAGCGATTGTCATTTTTTCTGAATCCATAGTTCTTAAAGCAATCTTTGTTTTAGTCGAAAATTTTAACAACTCTATACAAGGAACTATATACAAGCAAGCCGATAATAAACTTAACAAACCCCAAGCACTAGAAAGTTTGCTACTTACGTTAGCTTCAGAAAGCCCCGCTACTATCACCCAATATGAACCATAGAGCATAAACACTATCATAATAAATCCTATAATAGCTAGAAAATGTCCCCACTTAGCCGTCTCTCGAATAAAGGATATGGATTCAGTAGTTAAACTTATTTTTGCGATTTGTCTGCCGTCTCCAGCATCTAGGTGGTTGAATTCCATTACTTTTTGTTGTATATGGTTAAGAAATCTAATCGAAATTAACATTTAATCCTTTTATACAAAAAAAAATGATTATCGGCCTAGCCTGTGCAGTAGTGCGACGTAGGAGCAGACAGTAAGCAAACACGATTTTCCGTGTTTTGCTGGAAGGCCGAGCTGAATAGCGAGCTACGGATACATAGCGACCCACACTTTTTCGTGTGGGTAGACCCCAAATAAGCCTAAGAAACAGTTATAAATGAATCAATATTCTCAAAAATCCATAAAATCAAGTAATAGAGAATAGAAAAGCGAATTATCAGAGAAAATCTAGCATAATATGCATAAGAAGACTATCTTTGCCGTTCGTTAATTTTAACGTTAGAATCCTTCAGTTTGATTTTCAAACATAGGAGGTAATGGTTAATCCAATTAAATTTTAACAAAATATGCCTGCAAAAATTCGTCTGCAAAGACACGGACGTAAAAAAAGACCTTTTTACCACATTGTAGTAGCTGATGCAAGAGCTCCAAGAGATGGTAAGTTTATCGAAAAAATCGGTACGTATAACCCAATGACTTCACCTGCGACTATCAACTTAGACCGTGATAAGGCCTTTAATTGGTTGCTGCAAGGAGCTCAGCCTACATATACTATGGCTGCTATCCTTAGATTTAAAGGAGTGATGTTCAGAAAGCACCTTCATAGAGGTGTGCAAAAAGGTGCATTGACGCAAGAAGAAGCGGATTTGAAGTACCAGAAGTTTATAGAAGAGAAAGACGCGAAAGTAGCTGCAAGATTCGAGAAGACCGCTCAAGAAAGACTGGAAAGACTCAAAGCAATAGATGGTACGCCTGGCAAATCGAAAGCTAAGCCAGTAGAAGCTACGGCTGAAGCTGATGCATTTAAAGATGCTGCTGGTCCAGATACAAGAACTATGGCTGAGGCTGTAGAACAAACTACGATGGATTCTGTAGCAGAACCAGCAAAGGAAGAAGCACCAACTCCTCCTGCTGAAAAAGCTAAGGAAGAAGCACCTGCTCCAGTAGAAGAGAAGAAGGAAGAAACACCTGTCCCAGTAGAAGAACCTAAAGCAGAGGAAAAGAAGGAAGAATCAGCAATTGTTTCTCCTACTCCAACACCTGCTGCTGAGGCACCTGCTGGCAAAATAGATGAATACAAGAAAATCGAAGGAATCGGTCCTAAAATAGAAGAAATATTGCATGCTGCTGGTTTGGCTAGCTTTGGTGATCTTGCTGGAGCACCAATCGAAAAGCTAAAAGGAATATTATCTGATGCAGGAAGCAGATACTCTATGCACAGCCCTGATACTTGGCCACAACAAGCTAAATTAGCTGCTGATGGAAAGTGGGATGAGCTTAAAGTACTACAGGATGAACTTGACGGAGGAAAAGTTGTCAAAGCAGGTTCTGAAGAGGAGTAAATAAAACCGACTAAAAGCGAATATTTTAGATTATATTTAGCGTATAATATTTTACAAACCTAGTAAGGCCTATATGGTGTTACTAGGTTTACCTTTATTAAAAGAGTGGTTCAGTAATTTTTGAAAACCTTGAACTTCATAAAATACTATCCATTTGGTTGTTAAAACTAACATTATGAAAGACCTAGAATTAGAATATAAAAACGAGGTTCAGACTATTCTCAATGATCTCGTTACTTCTGAAGAACACGCTGCCTACCTTGAAACGGAGGAAGATGAGCAGTATCAGGCGATGAGAACAGCTTTCGAACCTCGTATAGAGGAACTTCACCGTAAAGTCTCTATTGATTCTCCCATGCAAATCATAGCTTTAGAAAAAGCACTTCTCCATGAGGACTTAGAAGGTTTATACTTATCAAAGTTGTTAGGATATTCTGTATTAAGAGGAGAGCTGAATGAAAAACTGAAATACCTGAGACCCCAAGATCACTTTAAAGATATACTTTTGGCGATATGTAATTCCGCCAATTTTGATCACATCAAAGCTAGAATTGGCCAAATCGTGCAGACAGGTTTTGCCTTAAGTAGTGATATCTGGATTACCAACTTAATCAATGCAAATACCAATAAGAAAGTGAAGTACTTTCTACAAAGCATGAAGCTTCCTGAGCTACGTGTAGAGTCTAAGCGCAAACATGCCTTAACTCGATTTAAGAGACAGTTTAAGGATAACGTTTTTTACTACGCGGAAATCCCTCAGAAAAAAGAAGATCTCAGTAAGCTGTATCCTGAATTCAGAAACTTCATAGAAATTAGAGTGAAATTGGATAAAGTCGATGATAGTCTTAAAAAGCAAATTATCCAGTTTTTGGAAAATACTGCTTTTCATGGAACGATGGAGCATACTACAATCCTAGGACTAGCAAGTGCGTTTCTGTCTCTTGATGCGGCAGAAAAGGACACCCTTACTGGTATATACTCTATGCTAAGAAACTCGAATCCAAGATTTTCAGATATGCATTTAGATTTCATCTTGGCGATGAGGAACCGAGATATCGATTTGGATAATAAAGCGGATAATAACATCTCTAGTATGATAGATAAATCTATCACAGATGACGTATCCGACTACTATAAACTTATGGATATTGTCCATGGCAAAGGATATGTGCATAGAGATGCTGTAGATGCAGTGCGTGCATTCTACAATTCTCATGAAGGTTTATCTAAGATTAACACTTGTGTAAGAAGTGTAATTTATGCTTACTTCAAGCGTGTTATCGTTCATTTGAATGAAACTGAATATGTAATCTTTATGGAACTCTTGGGTGCGACACCAGCCAGTGACACTGCTACAGTTACTGTGGAAGAAGAGTCTGCAGAAGATGATGCACCTGCAAGGAATTTGGCCATTCCTGTGTATATGGAAATTTTCTCTAATCAGCAGTTCAATCAGAATATCAAAGATTTGAGTATGATTTATGTGCGTAAATTATTACGTTTCCATACAGATAAGCGTGGTAAGGATTACCAAGATATCAAGAAGTTTGTATCAGCAACGTTCATTGATTTATCTTTCTTGAATAGCAAGCAAGCAGTAGAGTTATTCAAAACTAAGCGTAAAAAGAAAGTGCCTGCAAAGTAATTAGGAATTTAAAAGATAATTGAAAAGCGGATTTGACGGGTGTCAGGTTCGCTTTTTTCTTTTGTACAATAACAATACTCGTGGAATAAATCAGCTGTTTGATAGAAAAAATATAGTAATTATCAGCTTATCTATTAATTTGTTTAACAAAATTGAAAATGCGACAATGGTAAAAGACATTCTTCTAGGTTTAACGGGCTATTTTAAACATTTGCCTTTGATATCTAAACTAGGACTATGGAGATATATCTTCATTCCTATGCTAATAGGTATCCTACTAATGGTCGCCATTAGCACTTCTGCCTATGGTCTGAGTGACAATCTTGGGAACTGGCTGACTGCATGGTATCCTTGGAGTGTAGGATCTGGAATAATAAATACCTTTGGTACATTGATAAGTGGAGTCGTTATCTTTATAGCGGGCATAATTGGTGCAAAGTATTTGGTAATGATTTTAGCATCCCCCTTTATGAGTCCAATGTCCGAAAAAATAGAACAAGCTCACCCTAGGGGAATAGCTATGACCTCCAATCCTCCTTCAACAGCAGGAGGAATAATTAGAGGTTTACGTATAGCTGCTAGAAACATTTTTACGGAATTATTAGTAACTGCAGGTCTTCTCTTAATTGGAATTATAATTCCTTTTCTAAGTCCTATAACAGCTGTCCTCATCTTTCTGCTTCAGGCTTATTATGCAGGTGGAGGCAATATGGACTTTACGCTAGAACGTTATTATGGTGTCAAAGAAAGCAAGAAGTTTGTACGTGCAAATCGTGGACTAGCTATTGGTAATGGCATTGTTTTCATAGCAATGCTGATGTTAGGCTTTGGTTTTCTATTCGCGCCTTCATTAGGTACTTTAGCAGTTACTTCCGAAGTAGTAGATAGACTAGAGGCTGATAGTACCTACATATCCTAAAAATCGGGTTTCCATACAACCAAAACTCCTTCTTTGATATCCTTACTATTGAATAATCGTTAAAACAGTACTAAACGATGACATTTATTATTAGTGAAAAGGAATCAGCCTTAGTAGATGCCTGTCTCAATAATGAGAGATTAGCGCAAAAAGCCCTTTATAATAGGTATAAAGACGCAATGTATACCGTGGCATACCGAATTACTAATGATTTTGACCTCGCTCAAGATGTGCTACAAGATGCTTTCATCCAGATATTCAAGAGTCTAAAGAATTTCCGAAAGGAATCGACTATTGGGGCATGGATAAAGATAATAGTCGTTAGAACGGCCCTAAAAGCCATCAAAAAACAACCGCACTTCTCCCCGATTGAAGATTACATCATAGGGAATGCCAGTCAATATATGGACTGGGGAAATCATTTAGATAGTGAATACTTGGAAAAAGCGATACAATCGTTACCAGAAGGCTATAGAGCTGTTTTTGTCTTGATTGAAGTAGAAGGTTACCCACATAGAGAAGTAGCAGAATTGCTCGGCATCTCTGAAGGAACTTCCAAGTCACAATTATTTCACGCAAAGAAAAAGCTTCGTGCTAAACTTGAAAAAATGAAGCAGTAAGATGGAAGAGAAGAATAAAAATAACTTAAAGAAAGCCATAGAAGGCCTACCTAAATATTCTCCAAAAGAGAGTTTATGGGATGATTTATCGAATGAAATGAACATTCTGGAAGGAGAAAAGGCATTACATGAGGCGATTAATAATCTTCCAAATTATGAAGCGCCAGAGCATCTATGGGATAATATAGAAGCTGAATTACCTAAGAAAGTAAGACGGGTTTGGCTTAGACCATTACTGGCAGCAGCAAGTGTTGCTGTCCTTGTTGGATTGTTTTGGATAAACTCACAACCTTCATTTGGAGAACCAACAATAGTTGTTTCCCATTCTGAAGTACCAGTTATGAAAGAGAACTTTGTAAATCTTCGACAACTAAATAATGCGCAAAGAGATAGTGCTTTTAGAACGATTATAAGAGCACAGAAGAAAGAGAGCGATAAGGCAAAGACGATTCTAGCAGAATTAGAACATGTAAACGATAGTAAAAGGCGACTAAGAAGTAGATTGAGCAAATTTGACGTTAACACTGATTTGAATGATAAGCTAATGAGATTAGAAAAGGTATCCATGGAGCTACAAGAAGCTTACTTTGCCAATATTTAATAATATGAATTTGAATAGCGTAATATCATATCGTTTTGCCAGGATGGCTTTAAGCCTTTCTTTGGGCTTATGTTTTAGTCTAGGCTTACATGGACAAACCATCAACTTACAAGTGGTGAGTAAGGAGGTCACAAAGGAAATAAAATATACTGAAGGGCAAACGCTCTCTGTGCAAGGTGAAAAGTCAGAGGTCAATATCATGACTTGGGATAAGGACTATATTCACATAGAGCTTAAACTTAGTGCTCAACATCCTGAAAGAGGAATTGCAGAAGAAGACTTAGAAAAGTTTGATTTTTCATTTGAAAATAAAGCGGATACTATTTATGTAAATAATCAAATCACTGAAAAGGAGGAGACTTTACGCTCTGGACTACAAGCCTATTATGAGATAATGATTCCTGAATCCTGCAAGGTAAAATTGGAAAATTATTTTGGAACTGCTGAACTAACAGATTTGAGTCAAGGTGTTGATATCAATTCTGAATTTTGTAATCTGAAACTTAAAAATGTACTCGGTACTGTGAATGTAGACACC
>CAYWOZ010000170.1:0-7577 GCA_964458675.1 uncultured Saprospiraceae bacterium | reverse complement strand
CTGATAAGCAATTTATACGACTTCTTGACGGCGTGCGAAGTAGTTCGCGATGATATGGGGTTAATAGAGCTGCCCTTTAAAGTATACGATGGCCGAAAGCTATCGTATACTTTTTTTGCTTACACTGAATGACACCCTTTAGTAGTTCGAACTTACACCAGGTTTTCGGCCTTTTACTTGACTCCCTACTATTCCCCAAACCTCATTAATCTTAGTCAATTTGTAGTTCCAGGTTTATGCACGCACTTAACTTATAATCGTTGTATTCAGCATTAATTTTATAGTGGATGTATCACCTCCAATCCCAATAGTCAGCGCCGCCTCTTCTGGTATCCCATATTTTCTAAATCATCTTCCCGAGTAACTAAAATATTTTGTCTTGACTGAAAAAATAATCTTGGTTAAAAGATTGAATATGACTTTGCAGAATCGGTTGATTCCTTCTATTCAATCCTGGCAAACGAGTAGTGATTACAAGATCTGAATTCCGAGGAAGTAATGTATTGCCACAAGCAGATTGGAATTTTTCGTGATTGAATACCATTCTAAGACAATCCAAGGTATCCGCCTTGGATTGAGCAAGACACGAGAATGAGATAGTAATAAACAAGAATGAAAAAAAATGTGTTCATAGCCTGGTTAATAATTTATTGATTCTTCACTCGCTTAAGTTTATAGCTTCCTCCATGAGAATTGTCTATGTAAATCATAAAGTCTTTAAAAAAATTAATCCCAACTCTTGGGCGGCTTGAGGTATTGAAATTCACATTTACATCTTTTAAATCAAAGTCTCCTATACGAACCTTGGGAATAGTCCCCACTTTTTCTTCAATCTCTTGCAAGCCACCTAAGGTGTATCTATGTCGAGTATTATCTGAAAGTTCAAGTTGGCTAGCTACCTCAATACCCACTTTCGAATCTGCAGGAAAATTAATAGTAGAACTACTCCCTAAATCTATAATAACCTTATATGTCTCCCCGTTGATGTCAATAAATGTATAAGGGGCATTACCACCATCTCTGACTAACTCGATTTCTTTAAATGAATTATCTGCCAAATTGGTATTAGCGATTTCCATTCTATTATTTGGGTAATCAATCAACCAGTTTGCTTTTTGAATAATAGGCAAGCCAATCAATCCCCCAAAATTTGGAATTTGTTCTTTCAGCCCAACCATATCTCCATTAAGTGAGATGGTATTTTTAAATTCTACATCACCTATTTTTATAGAATTAACTTTTTCTCTACCCAATTCCATTTTACGTTTAGAAGCGCCTCCATATTTTGAGACTTTTCCTATCATTTCTTCTCTTTGTCTTAGAGATAGATCTGCACCCGTATCAAAAAGAAAGGTTTTATCTACCCCGTCGATTTCCGCATTAAGCATAATAATGCCCTTCAATGTTTCAAATGTAATTTCAGTGTGAAAAGATTCTGCAGCAACACTTCCTTTTTTTTGAAGTTGAGAGGCAGACCCACAAGCAGAACATAGAAACAGTACTGCAACAGCGTAAATTAGAGTTTTCATTTGTACATCATTTTGGTTTTGCAAGTTACACCATACAAAGCAAACTAAATCCTATCGAAATACTATTTTTTTAGATTCGAATGATAAATAGTAAATTTTTGCATGAAGGATGGAAAGTGCGCCTCTTTTTTGAGGCGGTCCCGATTTTTCTCGGGACGGGAGCGAACGCGGACCAGTGCACAGCCTGACGCTGGTCGACACCAAGGAAGCAGAGGCATGTTAGGCAGGCCTTTGGAGGAGATCAGGGGCATGCCCAAATCATCTAAAAAAGTATTGAGTGAACTAAAGAAGTACATTGATGTGCACCTAAGCTATGGTAATGTATTAGTCTAAATTTAATGCTTATAGGGTACAAAAAAGCCTGTCTTCTAAAAATAAGAAAGACAGGCTTTTTTTAACAAACTGATCTAATTTATATCTCTCCAGCGACAGACTCGTTGATGTTCACGATATGATCTCCGACTCTTTCTAGAGAAGAGAAGAGATTGGTAAACACCATAGCGGCATCTACGTTATACTCTTCAGTGCTCAGTTTTTCTCTATTGAATTTACGCATCGCATTTCTTTGTACGTTTATTTCATCTTCTAAGTCATAGCACTTCGCAATACTTGCATCATCGTAAGTCGTCAGATTTAGATTGTGATTCATCTCATCAAATGCTCTTCCAACTATGTCCATCAATTCATTTAATTGATTTCTTTGTTCAGGAGTAAAATAAATTTTGCGATTCATTTTTCCTTCTATTGTTTTAGCCAACTGGTAAAAGATGTCCCCAATTCTTTCCATATCATTACATATATTGAAGAAAGAACGAAGTCTCAAAGAAGTTTTATGCGTCATTTTCTGATCAGACAAATCCGTAATATATTCTGTAATTTCTTTTTCAAACTTATCTGTAATATCCTCATACTTTCGAAGTTTGGCTATCAAGGATAAAGAATTTTTGTCGTCTGTAGAGTTTATAAGGTCTCTACTGAAGCCAAGCATCCTTGTTGTGATATCTCCATATCTAGCCACCTCTTGCTGCAGCTCTACTGTTGCTAATTCAGGTGTTCTATTAGTAGTATTGATAAACTTCAATCGTTCTTCGTCATCACCGCCATCCTTTTGAGGAACGGTCTTAATAGCCATCCTTACTAACCATGGAACAAGTGGAAGCAACAGCAACACATTCACCATATTAAAGATAGTATGGAATGCGGCTAATTTGTAGGTATTCAAAATATCAGATTGGCTCAAATCCTTCGTTTTGATCTTTGCATTGCTTTCGAATATACCTGTGAAATTCTCTACGATAGTCGAGATAATATCCATTGCCCAAGGCAACGCTATCACCATCCAAGACACCCCTATAATATTAAACATAGAGTGAATTCTAGCGGATCGCTTAGCGCTAGTATTACCAATTAGTGAAGCCAATTCTGCTGTGATAGTGGTACCAATATTTTCTCCAAGCACCATCGCTGCTGCTACTTCCAAAGGCAGCCATCCAGCATATACAAGGGTCAAAGTAATCGCCATGGCAGCACTTGAAGATTGTACAATCACGGTTACTACTGTACCCACAAAAACAAAAAATATTCTAGAAAAAATGCCGTACTCTGAAAAGCTCTTAATCCACTCCAAGGCAGACGCCTGTCCGATATCTGGAACAGCACCTTTGAGGTAAGACAATCCTAAAAACAAGATCGCAAATCCTATCAAAAATTCACCCCAATATTTTCTCTTCCCTTTACCAGAAAAAAGCAATGGTACCCCTACTGCAAAAAGCGGTATAGAGTATGCACTTAATTTGACTTTGAATCCAAGCAAAGCAATTATCCATCCTGTCACAGTGGTACCAATATTGGCACCCATCATGACCCCTGCAGATTCTACCAAAGATATTAATCCCGCATTCACGAAAGATACCGTCATAACTGTAGTCGCAGATGACGATTGCACCAAAGCGGTAATAAGGAAACCTGTAAAAACACCTAAGTAACGATTTTTTGTCATCGTTCTCAGGATGTTTCTCATTTGTGAACCCGCAGCGCGTTGAATCCCCTCACTCATCATCTTCATCCCATAGATAAAGAAGGCTAGTGAACCTGCAATTTGTACCACATCCCAAAATCCGAAACTAACTCCCTCCGAGTCATCTGCCGCAAACAAAAAAGGCACCTGGAGAAACAGAATAATAAAAACAGAAAGGACGACTTTATTTAGCTTACTCGAAAACATAATTTTCTCTTTTTATTTTTTTTTAAAAGTGGATATCCATTTGAAGTCTATAAAAGAAATCATCATCACTATTGTCAATGGCTCTATAGGTCACGTCTCCTTGAATCTTCAATTTGTGACCAACTATAAATTTATTCAAGCCTAGTGTATATTGTATTTCATCTTCTGCAACTCCCTCATCAGGTCTTATATCTGTAAACCTTCCGGCTATTTCCCAATTGCTTTCAAAGAGGTAGCCTAAAGACAAATTGAGTCCAGTACCTGTAAAGTAAGTACCTATCACTGATCCTTCTTCGTTGGTCACTATTGGGCCACCATCAGCAGAAGTATTGGAATACTCTGCCATAAAAGAAAGTCCATTATGTTTATAAATAAGATCGGCGTGTAGATTAGTCAAGTTCCGCCCTATGAATTCGCCAGTTGGATTTACTATAAAACTACCTCCACGACCTCTTTCTCTACCTGCATTGCTATTGATATCGTAGACTACGTTGATAGCCAACTTAGGCTTAGGCTCTCTTTTTGTGTCAGATCCAACATAATCTCCCTTTGACTGAAACTTGCCGAAAGGTAATGCCTCCAGCTGAAAAGTAACTGCAGTCCCACCTACATTAGCGGCAGTGATGTTTTTACCTTCTCCAGAAGAAAAAGTCACGGCTTCCTTAAGAATAAAAGTTTCCCCCAATTTATGGTGATTTCTTATCATTGCACCCACATCACGATCTAAGGTAAATCTTGAATTAAGTCTAGAGCGGTCTACAAACTGCAGATTGCCAGAAGAGATAACTCGTTCTCTATTACTAGGTAGCTTCATCTGACCAACTCTAATACTCAAATTTTTGAAAAAATTCCATTCTACCCATGCATCAAGAATGATGTTTGCAGCATTGTTAAACGTTGAACTATTCCCTCCTCCATTATCTCTATTCGATAGCGCAAGCTCTGCTTTATATTTAAGTTTAGGAGTAAATGCAAAACCGTTAAACTTCAATCTCGATCTACGAATCAAAATTCTGGTTTCATTGTTTTCCAAAGAGCCCAAATCATCATCAGGAACGTCAAACTCACTTAGAAAAAGTGTTTGAAACCTAAATCCAATTTTCATATTAAAAGAGGAATCCTGAGCCGTTATACGTAGGCCATCTCCAAATTTCTTAGCGGTTATCTGCGAAAACAAGTCTGATGTTAGGCAGGACAAGAACAGAAGACAAGCCCAAAAAGGCAATTTTTTAAAAAGCATCATTTGTTATTTTCCGCAAAAATAGAATTTCTAATGTAATTTGGGCAAAAATAGATGTTCTAATGTTAACTATATATTAACTCTTAGGCAGTCGAATATTTAGACCTGCTGAAAAAATAACCCTAGAGATATACTGCTGGTAATCAGTAGAATACAAATGGCAATATTCGATGCAGACAACTCTTTTTAGCCTTTAATATTTTATACGACAATATAGGATGTAAAAAGAACTGAGTTTTTGCCTCAGATAAAGCCTATGATAGAAGCTCGAGACCTTCAAAGTCATTAAGAAGGGATGATTATTTGGGAACTCCCCAGACAATAAAACGGCTACTGCTAGGCGCCGCTTTATTGTCTGGGGCGCTATGTTTCGTGACTCGCCATGCGGCTCGGTCCTGCGTCGAAAAGGCTTGGACTCCCGATTAAAAAATCGGGACCACTGTACAGCGCTAGTTCAAAAATCATAAGATATATTTATTCACTATGTCAAAGGATCAGCTTATAGGCAAGAAGTTTGTACATTAGATTAGAATATATGGAGTTCCAGAAACAAACAAAGACCAAGCTTTTACATAATCCGCACAGGATTAAACTAGTACTTATGTTCTTTACGCTATCCTTCATTACACTCCCACAGTCCATTAACAGCCAAGAAATTATCGAAAAATTGGCTAACATATTCGAATTTGACATAGGCTCTGAAAGAGCAGATACTACGTTTAGTCATACAAAAGCGGTCTTTGCTCCAGTAGTTACTTTTGAGCCAAGCACCAGTTGGGGATTTGGTGTAGGAGCGAAATTTTTGTTCAAGCCTTTTGGTGCTGGAGCTGACACCCGAACGTCAAATATCCCCATTTCTGTTCAGTACACTCTAGAAAATCAATTTATAGCAGAATCTGAATTTACTATCTTTCTTCCAGAAGAAAATTATCTAATAAAAGGTAATCTTGATTTTTCAAAATTTCCTATAGCTTACTTTGGTGTGGGGACTAACTCAATAGATGAGGATCAGATTGATATTTCCTATAACAATTTACTCTTTGAACCTTTATTCTTAAAAAAAGTAGCCTCTAGTTTTTTTATCGGAGGGGGTTGGCGATATAACACTTATAGAGAAGTCGAACTCCTAGAAGAGAGAGATGGTTTCCCAGTAGAAATTAATCCTCAAGATTCATTAGGTTCTACCTCATCTGGTATAGAACTGGCCGCGACCTTAGACAGTAGAGATAATGTATTGAATGCAGGCAATGGTGTGTTTGGGGAATTTACCCATGGTGTCTATAGACAAGCGCTGGGGAGCACGAGTTCCTTTATGCTCACTAAACTAGACCTGAGAAAGTATTGGACATTAAATGAGGATAGACCTTATGATGTAATAGCTGCTCAATTCTTAACTCGACTAAGTTGGGGTGACACTCCTGTATTAGAACTAGCTGCATTAGGTGGTGAAGAAATATTAAGGGGTTTTAGAGAAGTTCGTTTCCGAGATAGATTTTCTTTTTTTAGTCAAGTGGAATATCGCTGGCAAGCCTTTGATAGAATTGGTTTTACATTCTTTGGAGGTGTAGGCGATGTGACTGATAATATTTCTAACTTAGCCATAGAAAACTTGAAGTACTCTCTAGGTACTGGCCTTAGAGTGAAAATCATCAAGTCTGAAAATCTTAACATAAGAGCAGACTTTGCACTTGGCCTTGGGAAAACTAAAGATCAGAATTTTTATATTGGAATTGCAGAGGCTTTTTAGGAGAAGATGTTAGAAGCTAGATGGTAGAAGAACTTTTTTAACACCACTACTGAGTCTTGCAACCGCACACCTCTCTAGTGATGGAAGCATTATATTCGCAAATCATATCGAATAGGTCAGAATAATTTTTCTTTAAATTTCCTTTATAAGAATAGTGCGTATTTCTATAACTCTCTTTCATCAAGCACATGGGATTATCTATTCGCAAATAGGAAACATCATTCGTTATTCTAAACCAATCTTTTGGCATATCAACTCCCTTAATATTAATACAACAGTCTTCACATTTAGAACAATTCGAGCTCAAGTTTATTGAAGGATAGCAATCTATGCTTTTATCTTCATTTAGGTCACAGATAATAAATATATGTTGCCCAATTTCTAGTGGATTTGCCCAAATAACATCTCCAACTTTTAGTGCATCATATTCCTTTCTCATTCATGAATGATTTCAAATAATTTTTATTAAACATATGAAGGTAGTCAAAAACTGTAATTTCTTTTGATGCTTCAAAAGGAAAACATTCTTTATGTTTTATCTAAAATACATAGTTCAACTTTGCGGACAAATTTTAAGGCACCTATCATTTATAATACTTGTTTCCATTTATCGGATTCCGCAAAGTCTTTGATGACTTCATTTCTTTCTACAAGAAAATTTCGCATATAGTTTTCTAAAAATAATTTATCTACTAATTTTCCAAGTGGCCCTAGAGGAGAGGCAAATTCAAATGTATCAATCATAATAGTCTTGTCTTCTTCTCTTTTAAATTCATGCCTGTGTTTCATAAATTTAAATGAGCCTTCAAGCATCTCATCTACGAAGCTATTAGGTCT
>CAYWOZ010000169.1:0-7639 GCA_964458675.1 uncultured Saprospiraceae bacterium | reverse complement strand
GATGTTGAAGTTATAGCTGGTGACCCCGTTAGAATTGATTCGATTGTAGCCACTATGCCTAGTTGCTTTGGAGATAATAATGGACAGCTAATTGGTTTTATAAGTGGCGGAGAAGCGCCATACTCTTATCTATGGGATGATACAAATATGCAATTTCTTAACCCTGCTAATTCTCTTTTTGCTGGAGATTATTGTCTAACTGTAACAGACATTAATGGATGTACAGCTGAAAGATGTGTCATCTTAAATGAACCCGATTTATTAGAAATAGAATTGTCAGCGCAACAGATTGATTGCTTTGGCGCAGCTAATGGAATAGTTACTGCCGAAGTGCAAGGAGGAACATACCCATATAGCTATACTGTTAATGGACAAATGGCAACTGATTCTATATTCACTGGCTTAGGGGTTGGAAATTATACTATCGTAGTAACAGATGTGAATAATTGTTCTTCGCAAGAAATGATTCAAATCATAGAGCCAATGGAGGCTCTAAGTATTGAAATAATACAAATCGATACTTCTTGTTTTGAAGCTGGTATGGGTGCTCTTGAGGTTTTAGTAGAAGGAGGGACTGGACCTGATTATACTTTTGCATGGAGCGATTCCGATATTCCAGATGCTGCTATAGTAGTTGGACTTGAAGCTGAATTCTTAACAGTAACCGTAACCGATGAGAATGGATGTACTTTATCAGATACTATTACCGTATTAGAGTATGAGCCAATCACTATTAACTTGGCTGTAGCGCAACCCTCATGTTTTGGTTTTGAAGATGGCGGCATTGGTATTGTTGACATTGAAGGTGGAGCAGGTGGAGGAGATGTAAGAAACTATACGTACAGTTGGGAAGGTTTTCCCGAAGTAACTGAAGAGTTTCTATTAAATGTACCTGGTGGAGGAATTCCATATGTTGTGACCGTTACGGATGCCGTAGGCTGCACAGTAATTGGAGTAGATACCCTTGACCAACCAAGACAGATAAGCCTAGATATAGAAAAAAGTAACCCATCTTGTTTTGGGTTTACAGATGGATATATTGACATCGTATCAGTAGCTAGTGATTCACCTGTAGATACTTACTTATGGAGTACGATGGAAGTGACCCCAAGAATAGAAAATTTGGGTCAAGATAATTACTTTGTTACAGTTACTAATGAAGCCGGATGTGAATCGATTACTTCCATAAATCTTACAGAGCCACCGCTCCTTACAGCAGAACTAATGAATACTAATAATATTTGTAGTGGAGATCAAGACGGAGTGATTACGGCTGAAGTAGTTGGAGGTACTGTTCCTTATGATTTTGATTGGAGCAACGGTGAAAGTGGGAATCCGTTTATTAGTGATTTGCCAGATGGTATGTATTCTGTTGTCATAACAGATACGAATGGATGTAGCATCACTGAAGAGACTAATCTTGAAGCTCCAGTGGCATTGAAGATAGATGCAGAGGTTGTTGATATTACTTGCTTTGAAGGATCAGATGGGTCTTATACATTAAATGTGACAGGAGGAGCGGAACCATATACCTTTAGTAGAGATGGTGATTTTTTTGGAAATCAGAATATTGTTGCTGGATTAGAGACAGGTTCATATCCAGTTTTTGTTAGAGACAATAGAGGCTGTCAATGGGATAGTCTTATACAGATAGGCACAGTGCCTCAATTTGAATTATTTGCTGGACAAGATCAATTTATTGAGATTGGGGATACTGCTATATTGGACGTGATTACTTTCAATGCAGTTGGTACTCCTGAGATTATTTGGTCGAGTATTACTGACTTTGACTTGTCATGTACCGAATGTGAGTCTACTATGGTGTCACCCATTTTTACTGCGACTTACGAGGCTTATGGAATTGATATGAATGGCTGCGAGTCTAATGACTTTGTAACCATATTTGTTTCTAAGACTGCGCAGATTATGGTGCCTACTGGATTTACACCCAATGGAGATAATAATAATGACATACTTATAGTACATGGTAAATCCAAAAATATCGTACGTATCAATGAGATGAATATCTACGATAGATGGGGAGAGACAGTTTACCAAAATACTAATTTCGATATCAATGATACGTCCACAGGATGGGATGGAACATTTAGAGGCGCTGAAATGGAAGGCGGAGTCTATGTCTGGGTACTTGAGGTTCAATTTGAAGACGGATCTACAGACACTTTTTCTGGTCAAACAACATTGATTAGATAATTAATTATCAATATGAGAAAACTACGTTACTATATTATTGCGCTTTTAATTTTGTCCACTTCATATGCTTTTGGACAAGCGCCAGACCCAAGATTCTCACAGTTTTATGCAGCACCTTTGCAGCTTAATCCTGCTTTGAATGGTGTTTTTGATGGCACCTGGAGAACGGTAATTAACTACCGGGATCAGTGGTCAAGTGTTTTAGGCAACGAAGCGTTCAGAACCTTAGGTGCAAGTTTTGATTTTCGTCATAACATTGTTGCAGATGATTACATCGCTTTAGGTTTTGATTTTTTAAGGGATAGAGCAGGGGAGTCCAATCTCACATTAACGGAAGGAAATCTCAACGTCTCTTATTTGAAAAAATTAACAGGAACTGGTTATTCATCTAGAGGTCAGTATTTGATAGCAGGTACACAAGTAGGAGTGGGTCAAAGAACATTCGATTTTGGAAACCTCTGGTTTACATCTCAATTTGATTCCTTCAAAGAAGAAATTGATTTCTCCTCGGCCAATAATGAACTCTTATCTGGAAACACCAATGTGTATCTAAACATTAATGCTGGTTTAATGTGGTATGGAGTTATAGATAAAAACTTTAGCGTTTATGCAGGAGCAGCAGTCAATAGAGCTAATTCACCTGTTATAACGTTCTTAGGAAACAATTCTCAAAGAGCTGAGCAAAGATGGGTTGCCCATGCAGGTGCTGAAATTCCATTAGGAGACGAACTAAGTGTGCTGCCAGCTATTGCGGTAAATATTCAAGGTCCATCGCGTTCATACACCTTCGGGTCGAACATTAGATATAGTAATAATGACTGGAGAGAGCTAGCCATACGTTTTGGCGTTTGGGGGCACGTTGCCAATGAGCTAGAAACAAGTGTTTTGGCCGATGCCGCTATCTTCAATCTTACTTTAGAGTACGAAGCGCTACAAATTGGTATTAGTTATGACATCAATACTTCTAGTTTTGTTGCTGCTAGTAATTCTCGAGGTGCCTATGAGTTGTCTTTGATTTATACTAGCCCTAGTAGAGCACGTCGTACAAAAGTAACTTGCCCTAATTTTTAGAATACCTTTTGTTTTTATTTGGGCGATCCACTTTTGGCTTGCCCTGCCACCTTACGCAAAAGCGGTCGGGTCATCCGCTACTCGCTGTTCGCTCGGTCCTTACAACAACCCATAGCGCAGGCTTTCGGACTCCCACACTATCGTGTGTGCTAGCTACTACCCCTATCGCATTGGATTTTGCTTAGATTGAGGACCCCTTACCTTAAGGGATTTCTGATCCATTCTACTTAGTTTGCTTATTTTTCTTAAATTTAGTTTTGTATTTATAAACTAAATAAAATCTAACTATGCAAAATCTTCAGTTTCCAATTCAATTTAAATTTAAGGTTACTACTTTATCAAATGATTTCACTTCTACTGATGCTAACGGTAAAGTAGTCGCTTATGTAAAGCAAAAGATGTTTAAGTTTAAAGAAGATATTTCTGTCTTTTCAGATGAAACACAGACAAAAGTGAATTATAAAATTAAAGCAGATAGATGGCTCGATTGGTCGGCTGCTTATAGTTTTTATGATGAAAATGGAACCGAATTTGGAAAAATTGCGAGAAAAGGGTGGCGATCTATTTGGAAAGCGGAATATGATATTATCGACCAAAATGAAGCTCCGCAATATAAGATAAAGGAAGAAAATGTTTGGGTAAAAGTCTTTGATTCTCTGTTAGGTGAAATTCCTATTCTAGGAATTCTTACTGGTTATCTTTTTAACCCCACATACCTACTTACAGATACTTCTTGTAAAACAATAGTGCGTTTAAAAAAGCAATCTTCATTTTTAGGTCGAATGTTTGAACTTGAAAAAGTAGGAGCTATAGATAATGATGACGATGATCGAATATTGCTTGGCTTTATGATGATGGTTTTACTAGAAAGAAGAAGAGGGTAGTAACTGTGCGTCTTTCTATAAAGATTTTAAAACTTAAAATATTTCATGCAATCTTCCTTTAAAGAAGTACAAAAATTTAGTCAATTGTTGATTTGGATATTACTGATTCCTATAGTGATTTTTATTACTTATGGCTTATACAAACAATTGTATTTAGGAGAACCTTTTGGCGATAATCCTGCATCTGATCTAGGATTAGTAATGATAGCTTTACTCATGTTTAGTTTGATACCTTTTTTCTGGTCTATGAAGTTAGAGACAGGCATCAATAATGAAATGATTAAGATCAGATTCTTTCCATTTGTGAACAAGACTATAATGTGGAAGGATGTCAAATCTGCGGAGGTGATTAAGTATGGATTTGTTGGTGGATGGGGTATAAGGTTAGGGACAAAGTATGGAACCGTCTATAACATCAGTGGCAATATAGGTCTTGCTCTTGAATTAAAACGTGGTAAGAAGATTCTAATTGGAACGCAAAAAGAAGAAGAGCTTAGGAAAGTAATTGCGGAGATCGGGCAATTTTGAGTAAATCAATAAGTTTATATTTAGAACCAGATTGCCACTTTATGAGTTTATCAAAAAATCGTATTTCCATTTTACGGTATCTTTCCTTTCTTTTCCTTATTGCCTTAGTTATAGTTTTTTTTAGCGTGCATGCAATAGCTCCTAGAATGATTGTGAAACCACCTAAAAATATTGGGAAAGATTCTAGTCAACGGTTAAACCTAAAAAGTAAAAAGGTAAATGTTGAGATTGAAAATGGAAATTTTCTGGATGGTTATTGGGTGTCCTCAACAATAGATACTACTTATGGGGTTATAATCCTGGTGCATGGAATTGGAGGGAATAAGGAGAGCTTCCTTGGCCTTTCTAAACGTTTGTCAAAACTAGGAATAGCTTCTGTATTGTTTGACAATCGAGCCCATGGACAAAGTGGTGGGGAATACTGTACTTATGGCCATCTAGAAAAGGTTGATATAAGTAAAATTGTTGATTTTATTTTGAAAAAAGATTCAAGACTTAAAGTTGGTATATGGGGCAATTCTCTAGGTGGAGCTATTGCTATTCAAGCTTTAGAGTTCGATTCTAGAATTTCATTTGGCATTATAGAAAGTACTTTCACAGACCTCAATCAAATTGTATTTGACTATAAAAAAAGGATCCTGAAAGGTTTTGGGGTCAAGTTTTTATCTGACTATGCTTTAAAACGCGCAGGAAAAATAGCTGGCTTTGATGCAAATAAAATTAAACCTCTAGAATCGGTTGAAATTATTCATCAACCTGTTCTAATTGCACATGGAAATTCAGATGATAACATTGATTTTAAATACGGAAAGCAGCTTTTCCAGAATCTAGCTTCTGTAGATAAGCAATTTGTTGAGGTAGATGGCGGAGAGCATTTTGGCCTTTTTGATACCGGCGGTGATGAATATGTGCAGAAATTGATGGCTTTTATAAGCAGAAACTTAAATATTATGGAGATTAAAGATTCTAAATGAATCAATAACTTATCTTTGGAACCCAACGGACTTTGAAATTGTAGTCCAAGTGGGACCTTAAAAAAGAATCAAAATATGTTACAGAAAGTACACTTAGTAATCGGCCTTCTATTTCTTGCAAATCTGGCTTATACCCAAATTCATAAAGATAAAGATTGGTGTGGTTCTCAATGTGATGCTGCTGGTGACGAAAAGAGAAATACTAGTAAGGTTTTTTCTGATATGGAAAAGTATAATATTCTTGCGAACAAAAAGAAAATCGCAAAGAAGACTATCCCCTTAAGAATAGCCTTTGTGCAAGAGGATACTGCTCAAATTGAATTTGACAGTATTTTGCTTTATCGAGCAATTGAAAATTTAAATGCATCATTTGCAAATACAAATATTCTTTTCACTGTAGATAGTATAGAATTAATAAGATCCGAACTCAAGTTGGAACAACTATCTAAGCAAAGATACGCTGCATATAATTCGTTTTCGAAGGAGCATGATATTGCTGATATGCTGACGATATACGTTTTTGATTTTGATAAAGAGTTCTGTTCGACTGATGGTGATCGCTTCAGTTGTGGCCGAACGGGCGGCTTTTCGTATGTCTTATCAGATAGAACGTCCAATATTGTTATGAGCAAGTTTGACCTTCAAGAAATAAAAGTCTTAGCGCATGAGATGGGGCACTTCTGGGGGCTATATCACACCTTTGAAGAATATCAATTTGGGAAGGATGATTTTAATAAAGATAACTGCCATCTGGTAGGGGATAGAGTCTGTGATACTCCCCCAGATCCGGGGCCCCTCTATGAGGTGTACATTAATTATACAGCTTGCGAATTTGTAAGCCTAACAGATGATAATGGGAATGAGTATCGGCCTCTTATTCATAACTATATGAGCTATTATAAGCCATGTTATCTCAAAGAATATAGCTTCACGAATGAACAAGTAGAGGTTATCAATACTGCGCTTAAACAGCCTATACGATCAAAGTATATACAATAGAATTTATATAGATTCCCTAAGTAAAGATTTGAATAACAGAAAAGTAATTAGAAATATAGTCTGCCTCGAGAATAATCTATTACAACTATGTCTTTTGACAATTGAGAAAGACTAAGGATGCCATCTAGATTGATGCCCATCGTTTGATTTACATCTTGAAAGTCACGGTGCAAATAAGTTTGTTCTTGAAAAGAGGCTTCCCCAATATTGAATTTTTCAATCCGTATTTTTTGAATTTCATTATTCTTATTGGCAAGGCATTTCATTGTAGACACTTCTTGAGTACGAACAACATTCTCTAAATTTTGGAGAATTTTAGTATCAATGAAATGTATAGATGATCCACTGTCCAGTGCAAACTGATAAGTCCGGTTTTCAATCTCAATTTTAGCAACAGGAATTTGATTTACAATATTAATCTTAATCTTGTTTTCAAATTGAATCTTCTCCTCCTTTGTCAACTTATCCGATAATACTATCAGGGAATTTTGAAAATCTATAGTTACCACTTTTGGTAGGAATAGGTGCCCACCAATGATGCCTTTTAAGTCGATACCAAGGTGTTCCTCGATAGGACTCAAACTTATGATTTGAGCTTCGAAATCTTGATGCCTGAAAGCGCCAACTTTCAATTCTTTAAGCATTTTGGTAGAAATATCAGTTGAACCGCCAAGGGTTACTATACTTTCCTTATTGGAGTTTACCACACCATCTATAAACACACCATCAGAGCCTGTATCTAATAGATAGAGTCCATGCTCTCCATCTATCTCCGCTTGGATAATAGTAAGGCCATTAATCACTTCAAAAGGAAAACTTACACTTGGGTTGATATTAGCTAAAAGACTGCTTGTGAAGCCTAGAAATAGGCTTAGCGCAAGTGCGAATCGATATGTATAGGTTTTTAAAAACAATGTCTTAGTAACATGTTAGCTTGATGCGTCTCAATATAGAGACTAAATGCCAATA
>CAYWOZ010000168.1:0-7661 GCA_964458675.1 uncultured Saprospiraceae bacterium | reverse complement strand
ATTTATCCGATATGTTGTTATTTTTGTGGTTGAGGAGAATACCCCCAGAGGTATTATTAAATAGCCGAGTCCTGTATGGAATCTAAGACTACACGTACTTTCAATATAACTGACATACCCAGTCTGAGTTTTACTTGCCATGATGCTTTAGTGGATTGCCAGTCTGATTGGGACCGGGCAGCCTTCAAAGGTCCCAATGTGCTAAGTGAGGCCTCTTTTCTGAATGCTGTTTCTATTAACTTTCAAAATGATATGCGTCAATTTTACACTATTTTCCGCATGGAAAATCAGGTGGTAGGAAGAGCGCTTTTTCAGTGTGGTCTTTGGGAAGCAGATACCAGTTATCAGGAAGAAGATGGTCAAAATGGTAACTCTTTCTCATTAAAGAATTGGTTTGCTAAAAAAGTGAAATTTATCGGTATTCTTTGCGGTAATATTTTGCTTACGGGAGAATATGGTTTTGACTTTAATTTTGATAAAGTAGACAAATCAAAAGTACCGAATATCATAAGCGAAGCCGCTCGTGCAGTAAAGGAGGTATTCTACGGCGATACCAGTTACTCCTCAGCAGTGATTGGGAAAGATATGGATGTGACTAAGGCACTCAACAATGATTGGGTAGGGCAGGGATTTCATCATTTCAATGTCCAACCTAATATGCTATTGGATATACGCCCAGAGTGGAACAGCTTTGAAGATTACCTAGCGAGCATGAGCTCTAAGTATAGAGTGCGTGCCAAGCGTGCTTATAAAAAATCAACAGACATCGAGTTTAGAGAATTTGGGGAAGAAGAAATTGAGCAACACTTAGATAAGATTTATGAGTATTTTATTGAAGTGCAAAAAAATGCTGGCTTCAATTTGGTTTATCTCAAGCCCACCTATTTTCTAGAACTTAAACGCCAACTAGGAGATAAGTACAAATTGTTCGGATACTTTTTAGAGGACCGATTTATAGGATTCAATACGGTCATTATCAATCACGATGAATTGGAAGCTCACTTTTTAGGTTTTGATAAAGAGATTAATGTTCAGCACCAACTCTATCTGACCATGCTATATGATAAGATCAAAAAAGCGATAAAGCTGGGATCTAAAAAAATTGTTTTTGCACGTACCGCTATGGAGATTAAAAGTTCAGTAGGGGCTACTCCAAAAGAATTGTGTATCTATCTGCGCCACGAAAATACACTCCTCAACAAAGTTGTCTCTCCAATTATTACCCTTCTGAATCCCGAAGAAAAGTGGGTTCAGCGCCATCCATTTAAGTAATTTATTTTTGATTTTTTGGGGTCTACCCACGCGGGAAAGCGTGTGTCGCTATGTATCCGTAGCTCGGCCTTCGCCTCGGTCACTGGCTTGAAAAAAGCCAGCGTCTCCCGATGAAAAATCGGGACTACTGGACAGGCTAGTCCAAGAATTAAACCGAAAAATGTAAAAGAAAAGAGGGGATAAGTAAAAAGGTTAATGTGCATTTTGAATGGGGAGATTTTGTAATGCTTTTGATGAAGGGTAATCATTTTATTATCAATATGTGATAACTCGATTTTAGGCTTGTTCTCCCAAAAAATAGTTTTATTCATGAATTCAATTTGTCATGATTTTTAGCAAAAAATCACGCCAAATTGGATTGATGCCCGAATTGATACCCAGAGCTAACGCACTGGGCTAAGAAAATTTGGCATCGCTGGTGCCACTACTCATACTTCTAAATATCCCTTAAGATTTACATTTTACATTTAGCATTTTTCGGTTTTACATTTACATACTATTTACAATTTAAGATGCCGTATTAGATTTTGAATAGAATTTTTCAAGGTCAAGGCAAAAAGCGCAGGGATAGCCTTAGCTATCGCGAGCATTTTTAACGCTGAGATTGAGAAATTATGTCAAAATATATGCGGCATTCTAAAGTGTAAATAGTATCACACTCACATTCTATCGCTTGAACTAACCAAAGGTCGATATTGATTTTGACTGAAATTAATCATCAATTTATATAATTGATCTTCGTCACTACTACTAGATACTTCTTCTATGACAAACTGTTCAGCCGTTCTGGGGTGAGTTTCTGTGCTTATTCGAGATAATAAAAACACAGCTCCTAAAAGTAAAACGAAAGCAGCTGCATATCGTGTCCAGGCCATCGAAACCATCGGGGCAGGCGAGGTTGAAGCATAGTGATCATCCATTCGCTTTTCGAGCTTGTTCCACAATTTTGGACGGACCTCTTCGCGATAATTTTCACTTTCCTTTTTTATAATAGATTCTATATTATTCTTTTTCATTGTATTCTTTCTTTTAAGTAGACCTCAGCCTACGTCGCCCAATTCTTGATTAGAGATTAGAGCGCGTAATCTTTTTTTAGCCAATATCAATTGTGATTTTGAAGTATTGATACTGATATTTAGTATTTCTGCAATTTCACGATGCTTGTAGCCTTCTACTACATACATATTAAATATGGTTCTATATCCAGTAGGTAGTTTTTGTAGGAGAGCCATGACGTCTTTTTCCTGCAAACTATCAAGCGCACTGCTCTTGGTAGCTATTTCCACATTGCTTATCTCTACCGTTAAACGGAAGTTGTGTTTCTTTCTTAGGCACATGAGCGATTCATTTACCGCAATTCTTTTCATCCAGCCTTCAAAGCTACCAGCACCCTTATATTGTTGAATATTGGTGAAAATCTTAAAAAAAGTATCAATAAGAACATCCTCTGCGTCCTCCATCACTTTCACGTATCTGCGACAGATACCCAATAGTATGGGCGAATATTTATCGTAAAGCCATTGCTGAGTTTTTCTATCCTCGTTGATTAATCCTTGTATGACTTTTTCATCGTTCAAGCTGATATCTTTTTCCTATTCATTAACAATGATTTGGTAATTAAACGTTAAATCACTGATTATCAATATTTTTCAATTTAACTCTTGTATTCTTAAAGAGTTAATTATTAGATGATTAAGATGGTATGTGATTTAAGGTATTCAAAAAATTACCGAATCATTCTACTAATAGAGATGTAAATAAAACGGATTTTGGTGTAAAGCTAGTTCAGTTTTGGATGAATTTAACGCTAAAACAACTTATAAACTTTATCTTTGGCGCTATTTATTAAAACCCTTTATAGATATTTGGTATGAATCTGAATGACAATCGTTACGAATTCTCAGGAGGTATAGACCCTTTAGCGCTTTGCGAAGAGTACGGATGCCCATTATACATTTATGATAGCGCAGTTATAAAACGTCAATATAACCGTCTGACTTCTGCGATCAGTGTTCCTAAATTCAAAATCAACTACGCTTGTAAAGCCCTTACCAACATAAATGTATTACGTCTTTTGCAGCAAATGGGTAGTGGTTTGGATACCGTTTCTATTCAAGAAGTAGAGCTAGGCCTAAAAGCAGGATTCGAACCAGATCAAATTATATATACGCCAAATTGCGTTTCTTTTGAAGAGATTGAAATGGCAGTAAAGTATGGGGTCAAAATAAATATTGATAACATCAGTATACTTGAGCAATTTGGGGATAAGTTCAATGGACACCCTGTTTGCATTAGAATCAATCCACACATCTTCGCAGGAGGAAATTCTAAGATTTCAGTTGGACATATTGATAGTAAATTTGGAATTTCTTTTCACCAGATTCCATTGGTTAAGCGTATTGTCAAAAGTCTTGACATCAATGTTGTTGGACTACATATGCATACTGGTTCGGATATCTTAGATGTAGAAGTGTTCTTGCAAGGAGCGGATATTCTATTCAATACTGCTATGGAGTTTGAAGGCCTAGAGTATTTAGATTTTGGTAGTGGATTTAAAGTGCCCTACAAGCCCAATGATATTAGTACCGACATAGAAGAGTTGGGTGCCAATATTTCTAAGCGCTTCAATACATTTTGTGAAAACTACGGTTCTGAATTGACACTCATGTTCGAGCCTGGAAAATTCTTAGTAAGTGAGGCAGGATACTTCTTGGTTAAAGTGAATGTGGTAAAGCAAACAATATCTACTGTTTTTGCAGGAATAGATTCTGGATTGAATCATCTCATAAGACCTATGTTCTATGGTTCTCATCACGAGATTGTGAATGTCAGCAATCCAGTGGGGAAATCAAGAATCTATACGGTAGTGGGATATATCTGTGAGACCGACACCTTTGGAGTAAATAGAAAAATAACAGAGATTAAAGAAGGAGATGTATTGGCCTTTAAAAATACAGGAGCTTACTGCTCTACCATGGCTTCGAATTATAATTCTCGTTTTAGACCTGCAGAAGTAATGGTGCATGAAGGAGAAGCGCATCTTATCAGAAGAAGAGAAACCATGGACGACTTGATTCGTAACCAAGTAGAGATACCAAAATTGGAAAAATCAATTGCTTAGATCATAGCGATTTTAGAGAGTTAAATATAGAAATTAAGGAATGGATAAACCTACTCAGTATTCAGCGAAAGAGACGGAAAATAAGTGGTATGCTCATTGGATGGAGAAAAAATATTTTAACTCTACTCCAGATGATAGAGAAGCGTTCACCATCGTGATTCCTCCGCCTAATGTCACTGGTATTTTACACATGGGGCATATGTTGAATAATACGATTCAAGACATCTTGATTCGTAGAGCTAGACAGCAGAATAAAAATGCTTGTTGGGTTCCAGGGACTGATCATGCTTCAATTGCCACAGAAGCAAAGGTGGTAAAGATGCTGGCGGAGCAAGGCATCAAGAAAGAAGATATTGGAAGAGAAGAATTCTTGAAGCATGCTTTTGAGTGGAAAGAAAAGTATGGTGGGATTATTCTTAACCAACTTCAAAAATTGGGCGCTTCTTGTGATTGGGATCGTACCCGATTTACTATGGAAGAAAAATTGAGTAATGCGGTCTATCGTGTTTTTGTAGATCTACATAAGAAAGGTAAGATTTATAGAGGGGTACGGATGACTAATTGGGATCCAGTAGCTCAAACAGCTTTATCTAATGAGGAGGTGGTTTTCAAAGATGAGAATTCTCAACTTTATTATATCAATTATCAGATAGAAGGTTCCGATGATTTCTTAACTATTGCCACAGTAAGACCAGAAACGATTTTAGGTGATACAGCTGTAGCCGTTCATCCAGATGATGAACGCTTTACCCATTTGCATGGAAAGAAGGTAATCATCCCTATCGTTGGAAGGGCAATTCCTGTCATCACAGACAAGTATGTGGACATGGAGTTTGGTACAGGCTGTCTAAAGATTACTCCCGCTCACGATCCAAATGATTATGAGATAGGGAAGAGGCATAAGCTGGAGACTATCAATATGCTTAACGCTGATGGGACTGTAGCTAAGATGGGTGGGAAGTATGCAGGCATGGATCGCTTTGCAGCTAGGAAAGAAATGGCGAGGGATCTTGAGGCTGGAGAATTTCTTGTGAAGAAAGAAAATTATAATAACAAAGTTGGCCGATCAGAAAGAACCAATGCTATAGTAGAGCCTCGCTTGACGGCGCAGTGGTTTTTAGATATGAAGGAATTTTCAGCTACCGCTTTGAAAGCTGTAGAATCAGGAGAGGTTAAATTTTTCCCTCCTCACTTTTATAATATGTTCAACAATTGGTTGAATGAAGATAATGTGAGAGACTGGTGCTTGTCTAGACAGTTATGGTGGGGGCAGCAAATACCTGCCTATTATTACAAGTCTGAAGTGTTTGTAGCGCTATCTAAAGAGGAAGCCCTTACTCAAGCGCAAGCTCACTTCGATGATTCCAGTATTGCTTTAGAGGATTTAGAAAGAGATCCAGATGTATTAGATACTTGGTTTTCTAGCTGGCTATGGCCGATGTCTGTATTTGACGGTTTCGAGTCTCCCGAGCAATTGAAATATTATTACCCAACTAATGTACTCGTAACAGGTTGGGATATTATATTTTTCTGGGTAGCCAAGATGATTATGTCAGGTTATGAATGGTCTGAAGAGCTTTTAGGAAAGGAGCACACAGACAAGCATGGAAAAATGCCGTTCAAGGATGTATACTTTACGGGTATGGTTCGAGATAGCAAGCGCAAAAAAATGAGTAAGCAGCTTGGGAATTCACCAGACGCATTGGCATTGATAGAAAATTATGGCGCAGATGGCGTTCGATTTGGTATGATTACAAGTGGCTCAGTAGGGAATGACATCATATTTGATGCACCTATTGACCCAGTAACAAAAAAGGTACTAAATGAATCTAGTCTTTGCGATCAAGGACAAAAATTCTGCAATAAAATGTGGAATGCACTTCGACTTATTCAAGGATGGGAAGAAAGCGACTCCCTTGATCCATCCTTAAGAGAAATAAATATTGAAGCAGCGGCTTGGTTTGAGAATAAGCTAAAACAAATAGTCTCGGAAACAGAAAGCAAGTTTGAGAACTATAGACTGAGTGATATACTCATGAGTTTGTACAATTTTATTTGGGGAGATTTTTGTAGCTGGTATCTTGAAATAATTAAGCCCGCTTATGAACAGCCTATTGACCCAGCCACCAAGCAAGAGGCATTACAATTTTTCGAACGCTTGATGACTTTACTCCATCCTTTCATGCCTTTCGTTACAGAAGAAATTTGGCATAAATTAAAAGAGCGTGCAGATGGTGATGATTGTATAGTGAGTAGATATCCTAGTGCAGCTGAATTTGATGAAGACCAAATCAAAAAGATTGAACAAGTTAAGGACTTGATTACAGCGGTAAGAGATGCTCGTTCTTCTAATGCCAAGAGCCCTAAAGATCCATTGAATTTTAGCGCCATCAAAACGGATAATACTGCTTCTCTTTTCCAAAGTGATTCTGTAAAGAATTTATTAATGAAGATGGCTAATCTATCTTCATTGACATTAGTGACAGAGGAGCCAGCAGATACGCTTTCATTTATATCGGGAGCAGATCGTTACTTTGTAGATATCGTGAAAGAGATCAATATAGAAGAGGAGATAGAACGCATTGAAGCTGAGATCGAAAGAAATGAGAAGCTTTATAATTCTGCAAGTAAGAAGCTATCTAATGAAAAATTTGTGGCTGGCGCTCCTCCTCAAGTAGTCGAAAATGAAAAAAAGAAGCAAGCGGATGCCAAGCAAAGAATTGATATCTTAAAAGACGAATTAGATAAGTTGACTTAAGTCAAAAGGTGCAAACGTTTTTAGATTTTAAAGATTGCGCTATAGGGTTCTAATATTAGTAGCACTGTGCCTTAATATTAAATTAATTATCGAATGTTAGATTTAAATAATAGTTATCCTTAGGAGACTACTAAGTGTTCGATATAAATTAGAATTTAACCGGAGGTTCGGAATTGTGAATATCTACTTCTGAGATAAAAATTGCAATTGAGAATAAATTTCGACCTTTAAAGATTTAGTGTGGAAAGCGTTATGAAAAGTCGTCAGAAGGCTTTATGGTCGAGCAAACGAATGTTAAGAATGAAAGCCAGCGACAAACGTAGGGAGCAAAGTACAATTGAAATAGTACACCCAAGGAGAGTTTTAAGCCTTTAGACTTTTTAGCTTTTCTAAGCGTTAAAAATCTTTACAGTCGAGAGCCTGCCTGGGTGACCAGTCTGACAGGGTTTTTGTTACTTTTTCACGGGGAAAAAGTAAGTGAAAGAGCAGTGGTCAAGATTCACATAAACA
>CAYWOZ010000167.1:0-7701 GCA_964458675.1 uncultured Saprospiraceae bacterium | reverse complement strand
AGAATACTAATCCCCAAATTATTAAATAGACTCTCTTCATTTATAGTTTTTCAATTGGATACGATTATAATATTACTTCTTCTATCTGCCCAGATGCCCTACTCTTTTCTGCAACAAATCCCATGATATGACTTTCGACTGATGCTGCAATAGTAGAGCTCAATACAGACTTATCTTTTGTGCTAACTGCTTGAACCCAATCCGCTACGAGGTTCCAATCTCCGCCGCCATGACCATCAGTTTCCATCTCCCAAACAGCCTCTTCTCCAGTTAAGAAATTGGTGTAGGTGAACTTTTTCATATCTCCTACTATATCTCCGTGCGAGCCCATGATACGAGTTCTTCGACCATGATAAGAAGTAAAAGCTTCCATATTGAAACTCACGGTCACATCATCTGCAAAAAGCATATTAGCTACATAGTGATCGGGCTGGTCATTCTCCATTTGATATACACATCGACCGTAGTTTGTATTTCGTAAATATTCTAGAATGGCTTCTCCATGAGCCTCCTTATCTTCTGGTAAATCAAATACATAAGTTCTCTGTCGATCTCGATAATATATTTTCATGGCGCTATAGGGACACTCTTTTTCAATGGCACATCCATCCATACAGCGAGGAGTAGCTCCTTCAGGTTTATTGCCTTCATGGAACCACTTAAGCGAACCAAAAGCAGATACTTTTTCGCAAGGCTTACCTACTAACCAACGGAGTATATCCAAATCATGGCAGGACTTAGCCAAGATAATAGGAGTCGTTTGTTTACTATCGTGCCAGTTGCCACGCACAAAGCTATGCGCCATATGCACATGCTCAATAGGTTCAAAATGTTGAACACTTACTATTTCACCAATGCTACCATCTTGGATCCTATTTCTAAGTTCTATGAAATAAGGTGCATATCGCAATACATGACATACTGCTACTATGTTTCCAGTTTTTTCTGAAAGCTCCAATATTTCTCTACATTCTTTTTCAGTAGGCGCAATTGGTTTTTCTAGAAGAATATCATATCCCAATCTTAAGGCAGCCATACATGGGCCATGATGAAGGTCGTCTGGTGTAGTAATAATAATGGCGTCAGCAAACTTAGGTTTTTCAAATACATGTTCCCAAGTAGTAAACGTATTCTCATTCACAATTTCATGCTGTGTACAGTATTTGTCATTTCTAATCGGTATTGGTTCTGCAACACCGACTATCTTAAGTTGGCCTGGATATTTCTTTGCATAGTTGCCATACACGTTCCCTCTATTGCCTGCACCAAGTGTAATAGCAGTTACTGGCTTATCTAATGCGGGGTACTTGTTTGGATCTGGTAAGTGAAGTGCCTGTCCATTTTCATCAAAGGCTCCAGATGGGAAAGCTAATAAACTTCCAGTAGCCAATCCTAAAGTTTTAATAATTCCTCTTCTAGATATTCTCTTTGCCATAATAAATAAGATTTCCTAAAGCTAATCAATAGCAAAGAGAAATCAGAATGGAAAATCTATAATAGGCGAGAGAAAGTACCTGTTAGCTCTCTGTTTTGATAGCTTTAAATGTAGTACTTTCTTCTACTCGCTCCCATTCAGATCCCACTGGACTATCCAAGTATGCTTCTATATCGGCGTCTTTCTCTAGAATTTGGCTTAAATCGTAGATGTCGATATTCTCAACTTGATCCATAAAATCAAGGCTTTCATTTCCAGTGAAAAATCGCCATCCAGAATCATCCACAAAATCATTTGCTTCTCTATACATGTATCCTACCTTAGCATTCTTTTTCAATATTGCTTTTGTAGCCATGCATTTTACTTTGTCCATTTTACTATTTTTGAAGCTAATTAAAATTCTGCTATTCTGCTTGAGTCCTACTCATAAACTGAATAGATTCGGTATTCAAGTGGAGTAAATTTTCAGCGAGCGCAGTTTGCAAATCAGCTATTTCACATTTTACTTGAGCAGTTTGTGCAGTAAAGAATTTAGATATATTTCCGATTGGTTGGAGTGTCTTAATATCCACTCCAACTCCTTCCTTGTCAATTACCCCAAACTGAATCGAAAACTGCTCTTCTGCATCTAAGTTACATTTTAATAAACCTGTGTACTCTGCTTCCATATCAATTGGAAAGAAAACGGCATGGTCTCTTTTTAGCAAATTGAGCTTGCTAGACATTAGCCCTAGAAAGTGTTTGAATACAATGCGCTTATTGGCAGCAAGATGGGTATCTTCAGGAAAACGTAACAATCCCTGTAATTCTTTGTTCTGAATATAGAATGCTGAACCAAAAATATAGTTTAGGCTTAACAAGTCAGACTTGAAAGATACATCTTCGTATTCTGAGTTGTTTTTTATAATTTTAATATTAAAAACACCGTCCTTCATTAGTTCAAAAGTAATACTTATTCGTGCTATAATTGAGTTTAATAGAGGGTCTTTTTTAGGAAAATAAGATATCATGAAAGGGAATTTTCACAAAGTAATAAACAGTCAAGAATTGGTCCTTGTAGACTTCCATGCTTTATGGTGTGGTCCATGTAAGATGCAAGGCCCTATCCTTCAGGAGTTTGCCAATGAAATAGATGGCAAAGTTCGTGTAATCAAGGTAGATATAGATAAAAATCAGGCTATTGCACAAAAGTATCAAGTTAGGAGTGTACCTACCTTAATCCTGTTTAAGAATGGAGAAAAGCTCTGGCAGGAATCTGGCATGAAAACTAAGCAGCAACTTTTGGATGCTGTGAAAGTGGCTTCACAATAAATCTACTGACTTATTTGGTTATCATAGATAACTACTTTCTCCCAAAGTTCTTTTGTTTTATCTTTGAATTCTAAATGAGTTGGATCTTTTTGATAAGCATCATGTGCAGCCAAATCTTTGAAAAATACATTAACAGCCATGTCGTAAGTATGATCGACAGGCCCTCTTTGTAATGTCTTAGCTGGAGGTCCATAATGAAAATAAGATACTGTCGCTATATCCCCTAGGCGGGCAAGCGATTGCATAAATTCATCTATCTGTTCTGAGCTGATATCTTCTTTATACCAAAATAGAACAGTATGTACAAGACCTTCTGTCAGCACTGCATTCTCGGTAGTATTAGTCATCAAGCTAGATTCATGCTTAGATGTTTCTATATTAGAATTACAGCTTAGAAGATAAGTTATATATAAAGAAAAGTAAAGAATGCTTCTCATAATTTCTCTTTTTATAAAAGTACAAATTTTAGAAAAATATCCTGAGTATTGAATTAGAGAATGAAATTGATTCTACGTAAAAGAACCGCGTAAAGGATAGAAGTGATGCAACTGTAGGAGCGAATTGCGTAGGATTAGAAGCTTTGGTTCGCCCTGAAAGACAGCAGTCCTTGTCTTTTTCAGACAAGGACCGCAGCGGACGCGGAGTCACATATAGCCTGACCCGTAGCCGACATATTTTCATGGAGGCATCGGGATACGCCCAAAACCTCTTTATCATAATCCTATAACATATACATTACTCCTAACAATCCAACTATACCCAATACAATGGTATACGGAAAAGCCATCTTCATCATTTTGAAGTAAGAAAGATTTATTAGAGGAGCTAGTGAAGAGGTTAATAAAAACAAGAAAGCAGCCTGACCATTAGGTGTTGCTACACTTGGAAGGTTAGTCCCTGTATTAATAGCAACTGCCAAATTTTCATATTGCTGCCTATCTATCTGACCGTTTTCAAACGCTTGCTGAACCTCGCCAATATAGACGGTGGCCACAAAAACGTTATCACTAATCATGGACAATATACCATTGGCCAAATAGAACATAGCGGGTTGTTGATCAGCTGGCATAGTTAACAAATGATCGATAATTGGGGAAAACAAATGTGTATCATGAATCATAGCAACTATCACAAAGAATACTACTAGAAGCCCTGTGAATGGAAGTGCTTCTTCAAAAGCTTTTCCTAAATGATGCTCCTCTGTAATCCCCATAAAAGCAGTTTGGAAAATAATAATTCCTAAACCAATAAGACCAACTGGAGCTAAGTGCATTGCCAATCCAATA
Organism: uncultured Saprospiraceae bacterium; assembly: GCA_964458675.1. Lineage (GTDB taxonomy): Bacteria > Bacteroidota > Bacteroidia > Chitinophagales > Saprospiraceae > JALZVN01. Next base: position 3,669 of record CAYWOZ010000167.1, on the reverse strand, counting down.
ATCAAGAATACGGCTGCTACAGCTTGGATTATTAGGTTGTTTTTTTCCTTAGCAGAGCGTTTATTATCTTCCTCTTCTGTATAGTTTTCAATAATTCCTCTAGCTTGTTCAGGAAGTTTTGCTCCGAAGTCAAACCAGCCAGTCAATTCAAGGATAACCGTAGTTATCATTCCACAGATCAAAACAGGAATTGTAATACTAGCCATTTGAAGGAAAAACTCAATAAAATCCCAACCTAGCCTTTCACCTATAAGTAAGTTTTGAGGTTCTCCCACTAATGTACATACCCCACCAAGTGCAGTACCTACTACACCATGCATAATGAGACTTCGAAGAAATGATCTAAACTGCTCTAAAGTCTCTCCCGAAAGTTCTTTTCGGTCTTCAACACCATCCTGATCGTAATCCCTACTACTGGAATGAATCTTATGATAAACTCCATAAAACCCAACCGCAACGCTAATCAATACTGCAGTAACTGTTAGTGCATCTAGAAAAGCTGACAAGACCGCAGACAGAAATACGAATAGCAATGACAAAACTACTTTGGATTTAATCTTGGTAAAGACCTTACTAAAGATGAACATCAGCAATGGTTTCATAAAGTAAATACCAGCGACCATAAAAACAAGCAATAATATAACTTCTAGATTCGCTGCCACTTCTGCATAGGCATGTTTGGCAGTCGTAAGACCTAAGAAGAGCACTTGAATGGCAATTATTCCTCCTGATTGAAGTGGATAACACTTAAGGGCCATAGCCAAGGTAAATATAAACTCGAGGATGATAATCCAAGCTGTGATTGTTTCACCTAAAACAAACAGTGAAAAAACATTAAAAATAAGGAATCCAATTATTGTTAGTTTGTACCACTTAGGGCTATGCCCCAGAAAACTCTCAAACATAATTTCTATCTTTTATACCTTGCTATTGTAGGTCTTGGTGTTTCGTAAAAAACGTAAAAATATAATTATTAATGATTTTAATACGTCAATCTAAGACTAAAGATTAGTCTTTTTATCAATATATTGCTTCGAAACAGCCTTTTTGAAATAAAAACACGGTATTAATTGCGAAAACCAATATTCTATATGAAATTTGCTGTCAGAATAGACTTATGGTAAAAATAGGCGAGATAGAATTAGGGGAATTTCCACTTCTGTTAGCTCCAATGGAAGATGTAAGTGATCCTCCTTTTAGAGCTATCTGTAAGGAGCAAGGAGCTGATATGATGTATACGGAATTTATCTCCGTGGAGGGTTTGATTCGAGACGCTACAAAAAGTGTGCAGAAGCTAGATATATATCCTGAAGAACGTCCTATTGGGATACAAATCTTCGGTGCGAATCTGGATAGTATGATGAAGGCTGCTGAAATCGTTGAAGATGCTAAGCCCGAATTGCTTGACATCAACTATGGCTGCCCAGTAAAGAAGGTAGTTAAGCGATGCGCTGGTGCTGGAATCTTGAAAGATATTCCTAAAATGGTAGAACTTACAAAAGCGGTTGTGAATTCAACTAATCTACCTGTTACTGTAAAGACTAGATTGGGTTGGGATGCTAATAGTATCAAAATTGATGAAGTTGCTGAGCGCTTGCAAGACGTAGGTATCAAAGCCTTATCTATTCATGGGCGTACCCGACAGCAAATGTATAAAGGAGAGGCAGATTGGACTTTAATTGGAAAGATAAAAGAAAACCCGCGAATACATATTCCAATCTTTGGGAATGGAGATATTAATTCTCCAGAAAAGGCGAAGGCCTATAAGGAGAAATATAAGGTCGACGGTATTATGATTGGAAGAGCGAGCATAGGAAACCCATGGATTTTTAATCAAATAAAGCATTTCTTGAAAACAGGTGAGCATCTACCTGAACCTATGTTAGTTGATAAATTGAAAGCTGTACGTCAGCACTTGCGACATTCTGTAGAATGGAAAGGAGAAACATTGGGCATTCTTGAAATGCGTAGACATTACACCAATTACTTTAGAGGCTTGAGAAATATTAAATATTTTAGGTCTCAATTGGTCCAAGAAAACAATCTAGATGCTATCTTTCAAATTCTTTCTGAAATAGAAGATACTTATTGTGAAGTTCAAGTATAAGCAAGATTGATATTTAACATTAAAGACTATGAACGAGACATCTTATCGCTGATAGGAGCTACAGGAAAATCACTTGGTTTTCCCGTATTTGCCGTAGGTGGTTATGTGCGTGATCGTTTACTTAATCGGTCATCTAAAGATTTAGATATTGTTTGTTTGGGATCCGGTATTGAATTAGCTACTGCAGTAGCTAGTCAGCTCCATCCACGCCCTAGGTTAAGTATCTTTAAGCGCTTCGGAACAGCTATGTTGAAGCACCAAGATCTTGAAGTAGAATTTGTGGGGGCAAGAAAAGAATCCTATCGACACGATAGTAGAAAACCTACTGTAGAAGAAGGTAGTCTCCAGGATGATCAAAATAGAAGAGACTTTACTATCAATGCACTTGCAGTTAGCTTGAATGAAGACAATTTTGGGGAGTTGATAGATCCCTTTAATGGAATACAACACCTATCTCAGAAAAAACTTATTACTCCTTTAGATCCTGCTAAGACTTTCTCTGACGACCCTTTGCGAATGATGAGGGCAGTGCGCTTTGCCTCACAACTTAACTTTGAAATCGACCCTGTTACCTTTGAAGCCATTAAGAAATATAAAGGGAGGTTGAGTATCATCTCCATGGAAAGGATCATAACAGAGTTAAATAAAATTGTGCTTTCTAATCCTCCTTCTAAAGGCTTCAAATTACTATTTGATTCTGGATTGCTTGGCGAATTTTTCCCGGAAATGGTAAAGCTTCAGGGAGTTGAAATAAGAGAAGGTAAAGGACATAAAGATAATTTCTATCACACCTTAGAAGTACTTGACAATATTTCAGAGTATACGGATGATTTATATCTACGATGGGCTGCAATCATGCATGACATTGCTAAACCTCCTACAAAGCGATTTGAACCTGAAATCGGCTGGACTTTTCACGGTCATGATGGTTTAGGAGCTGCTATGGTTCCCAGAATATTTAGGCGTTTGAAGCTGCCCTTAGATGCTAAAATGAAATTTGTTCAGAAACTTGTCAAATTACATCTCCGCCCAATTAGTCTGACAAAAGAAAATATCTCCGATGCTGCTATTCGTAAATTGCTCTTTGAAGCGGGAGATGATTTAGAAGCGCTTATGACGCTTTGTAAAGCAGATATCACTTCTAAAAACCCAAATAAGGTAAAGCGTTATCTCGCCAACTATGAAGTGGTACAGCAAAAGATGATCGAGGTTGAAGAAAAAGACCATATAAGAAATTGGCAACCACCGATAACTGGTGAGCAAATCATGAGCACTTTCAACATTCCTCCAAGTAGACCTGTTGGGACAATAAAAATGGCAATAAAAGATGCTATACTAGATGGAAAAATTCCAAATGAGTATGATGCAGCTTATTCTTTTATGCTTGAAAAAGGAAAGGAAATTGGATTGAAGAAAGCGATTTAAATCGAGACGGAATGTTGAGTCCACTCCGAAAAATCACGAAACCCTAAAATGTCTCTTTTGCCGATATTTCCTCTTTTCTCAATCCACTGATAATCAGGCACGCCGACTAGTAGTCGCACAGGCATCACTGAATTTCG
>CAYWOZ010000166.1:0-7732 GCA_964458675.1 uncultured Saprospiraceae bacterium | reverse complement strand
TGTCTTAGTAACATGTTAGCTTGATGCGTCTCAATATAGAGACTAAATGCCAATAAATCAATATAATAATTTACATTAATTTAACATTGGGTTAACATTGTCTTCTTAATTAATTGATAATCAAAGCTGTTGTGATTTACATTGAGTTATTATAACATCTAATGTTAACTGGAGGTTACCTAGAATAAGGGGATGTAGCTACAAATTTTCAATTTTGGACAAAGGGTAGGAAGAGAGGCTCCATCGGATTTGCTTGAGGGAAAGGGGGAGGCTGTCTCGATTTTTTCTATCGAGACGGAAGTGAAACGGACCTCTGGATGACCTGGTCACGCTTTTTCAGCGTGATGGCCCCAAAGTCAAAATAGCTTATTAATAATTATATAGTCCTGGTTGAGGCTTATGAACGAAACTTTGGAATTTAGAATTATTGTTCGCGATAAGGAGATAAGTAGCTCCGTTCATTTCTATTTTTTCTAACCCTTTGGCATCGCCAGGAGCATAAAGGCCCGCTTCAGTCATAGCCAGAGGCCTATAATTTCCTTTTCCGTTTCCGAGCATACAAAGACCAAAACTCGCATCTGCTTTACTAGTCTCTGCTTCTGTATTTTGCATATTTCCGACCACGATAAGATCGTTATGATTGTCTCCGTTAATGTCCAATTCGGCGCTACCTGTGATGGCTGAAAACTGAGCTTCAATAGGTAACTTTATTTTCGAAAATTTACCATTCTTATTTTCCAAAACATAGGAAGAGAAGGTGCTTGCTTTACGAGAATAGGCGGAATCAAGTTTGGATCCGAATACATCTTCCATCTGTGCATCACCAAAGGAGGCAAAGGTTGGAAATTTTTCTGCTATAAAAGGCATTTGTTCAGAACTACAATCTCTTCCTCTTACAGGGAAAAAATTATCATTTTGGTGAAAAGCCAGTACGATATCATGAGTCCCATTACCGTCGAAATCATCACTAAATACCTGAAATGGCTTATCTAAAGATGTTTTAAACTTGTGATTATCTCCAATATTACCGACGATATAGTCTTTGTCTCCATCCTTATCAAAGTCAATTTCTTCGATGTGAAACCACCATCCTTCTGTGTTATCTAAGCCAAGGTTAGTAGATTCATCCTTAAAAGAACCATCAGAATTTTTGAATACTTTTATTCCTGACCATTCACCTACTATTAATAAATCCTCATCTCCATCATTGTCATAGTCAGACCATTTTGCAGAGGTTACCATTCCTAGCTTGCTGAGCTCAGCACATATATCTTTTGTTTTATCTGTAAATTTCCCTCCTTCATTTACTAGCAAATGACTGGAAGTGCTTAATGGGTATTTACCTGGCAGCATCCTTGTCCCAACGAATAAATCTTGATCACCATCTTTATCAAAATCTGCAACCTCCACACAACCACCACTCGAAGATATTTTTGGCAGTGCATTATTGCTTTTTGTAAAGTTTCCAGAGCCATCATTTAGATAGAGCCTATCTTGATATCCGTCGCTATAAATTTCAAATTCATTACTTCCACTTACTACATATAAATCTTGGTCTCCATCACCATCGGCATCAAAAAATGCTGCGTCTATATCTTCGTATATTTTATCTTGAAACCAAACAGGGCTAGCGTTTTGATTAAAAATTCCATTTTGACTTACATGAAGTGCGGCTGGAAAAGATCGAGCCCCTCCGATAAAGATATCTTCAATGCCATCATTATTTACATCTCCGGTGGCAAGTGCTGGACCTAATTGGGACATCTTGTGGGGCAGTAATATTTCTCTTTTATAGTCATCAAAAGGAATTTCTTGGTGAATGGATTGGATGCCAAGAGACCGTGATGCTCCAGCAAATAAACGTTTCCCGTTCCTCACTTCTACATAGGGCTGTTGTTGTGCGGTATGTTTTAAGGAATATGTTTTATTGGCTTTGAACGGGTCTAAGATCTTATCGGATTTACCATCTGGCCACACTACGTACATGGAATCTACTTGAGTACTTTTCCCAAGACCAAAATGTACTAGATGTTGACTGCTAGATTGAAATCCTCGCACTACATACTGTTCGGCAAACTGCTTTTGACCATTTGAGAACACAGTTATTTTAGTCCCAACAGCATTCTTGTTTTTAGCATAGCCTTCCAATTTGAAGTTGATGGAATTGGCTCCAGATTCATTACTTGTATTTTTATACAGCCAAGCCTCATCGTCGATGTTGTTTACAATTAGGTCTAGATCGCCATCATTATCAAAGTCTCCATAGGCTAGTCCATTAGAAAAACCTTTGTCATCAAAACCCCAATCTTTTGACTTGTCCTTGAACAAGGCGTTTTGCTGGTTTTGAAAAGCATGGTTTGGAACCTTTGTAGAAACGATTATAGAATTGTGTTGTTCTAAAGTAAGTTGTCCGTTAGATTTTTTAGCTAGCTTATTTCCTTCTCTAGCTGTATCTCTATTCTTGATATCATTTTTAATTCCATTAGTAACAAAAATATCTCGATAACCATCATCATCCGCATCAATTAATAAAGTTCCCCAACTCCAATCTGTCTTGGCAACATTTGCAATTTGCGCAATCTCACTAAAATTCCCCAAGCCACGATTAAGTTGAAGGGAGTTCCTCATGTACTGAGATACAAATCCACTTCTTTCAAAGTTCTCAAATAAGCCTCTATTCATAGATTCCATATTTAAAACGGTGCGCTTTCTATTTTTTGGAAGCATTTCTACTTCGAAAATATCAAGTAGGCCATCATTATTAATGTCCGCTACATCGCAACCCATTGCAAAGTAGGATACATGTTTAAGTACCCTTTTTGATATATCCGTGAATTCTTTTCCTTTCTGATTGATATAGAAAAAGTTGTCTATTCCAAAATCATTTGTAATATAAATATCCGGAAATCCATCTCTATTCATATCCCCAAGGCCTATACCAAGTCCATTTCCCCAATTGGTAATCCCTACTTGTTCACTGACATCTTCAAATTTATTATTGCCATTGTTTAAATAAAATGTATCACTATTTTTTTTGTCGGTGTTATTCTGACGCAGCTCCATCAACTCCTGAGGAGTAAAATTTGTAACATCCGTATCAGTAGGTTGATTCAATGTATAAAGGTCAAGGTCTCCGTCTAAGTCAAAGTCAAAAAAGACAGATTGAACAGTGGCATTCGAATTGGCGATACCATATTCTTCCGCACGTTCCGTAAAGGTGTTATTTTGATTGTTTATGTAGAGTAGATTTTTTCTTTGCGCTGGATTTTTATCAGAGTAAATTCCTTTGCTTATGTAAATATCTATCCATCCATCCGCATTGATATCTTCCATTACAACCCCAGTTTTCCAACCTGCACTTTTCGATAGACCTGCATTTTTTGAAATGTCTTTAAATTTAAAGCCCCCTTCGTTCAAATAAAGGCCAGGCATGTCTTGATTCGAAATCAATATGAAATCTTGAAGTCCGTCATTATTGATATCCCCAACAGCTACACCACCTCCAGCATAAATGTTATTATTGGTTAGCATATTCATGCTAGGTGTTTCCACTACTGTATTCTTAAAAGTAATCCCAGTTTCGTTAGAATCAAGTTTGACAAATAACTCATCATATTTTACACTAGATGTATCTGATTGGCAGCTCAGGAAGAGCGAAATGGTTAAAATGGAGAGTAGACTAACTTTAAATTTCATTATAAACATCATATAATATTCAGGAAAAAATCAATAAACCGCAAATTTATTAGAGCACGGTGACATAGAGGATTAGGACCCATTGAAGATAGTTCTAATAGGGTATAGCTCCTGCAATCCAAAATTACGAAAATGAATAATATTTATGAATTAGTTTAGAGTAATTATGGATGATATGCTTACATGACTGAAAATTGTAATATGGTGTTCTAAAATAAAAATAGCCCTAGCATCCAAAGGATACTAGGGCATTGCATTATGATAATTAAACTTAAATTCTTGATGGATGGCAATCAAGCCAACATCATTTATTCTTCGGTGAACTTATAAGCAAGGCTTAAGCTATAATCTACTCCTGGGCTATATGTTTGAACTGCATAATCTACCCCTTTGAAGGTTACTTCTTCAGCATAGTCCGAGTTCAAAATGTTAGATACTCCAGCAGTAAGCGTGAAATACTTATTTATTTTTTGCGAAACTCTGAAATTAAGCGAAGGTCTAGACTTTAAAAAGTAGTTAGGAGTAGCACCTCGAGTTACAACTGATATAGCATCTCCGATTATGTTGTACGATAAGCTAGCCTGTGTACCTCTTTCAGAACGGTAAGACAACATCGCATTAAATACATATGGAGCCTGTCCAAATACTTGTCTAGTTGCTTCAGCATCAGGCTGAGAAACTCTGATTTGAGCCAATTCTTCTTCGTCTATATCTGTCTCTGAGTATATATAGGTGAAGTTTGAAGTTAGGTCAAAACCCTTTAAGAAATGAACTAAAGGTCCTAGTTTCTTACGGAACTCAAATTCTGCTCCTACTAATCTAGCTTGATCAACGTTTCTGAATGTCAACTCTGTATTTTGTGCTTCTGGATTAAATGTACGTTCTATAGGGTTTGTAAAGTTTTTTCCAAATACACCAACAGAAAGACTTTCTCCTGATTTAGGAAAAAACTCCCAACGAATATCGACATTATCAATAATAGTTCTTTGTAGCTCCGGATTTCCTACAAATACAAATCCACCATCAAGTGCGAAAGAAGCGAAAGGCGCTAGCTCTCTAAAAGTTGGTCTAGCTACTGTACGAGAATAAGAAAATCTCAATTTTTGGTTTTCTGCAACAGAGTAGTTAAAAGTAGCAGAAGGAAGCACATCTATATTGTCCAATAAGTTACTCTCTCCATCAAGATTTGGAAATCTATCTAAGGTAGAACCAGTATCAAATGTTTCTAATCCTACAAAAGTACTTTCTACTCTAGCGCCCACAATCGTGTGTAACTTATCTGTGATAGGTAGGTTTAGCTTAGCAAATGCGGCAGAAGTAGTAGCACTTGCATTATAGTTATTACGCGCATCAAAGTTGTCTGTAACATATACTCCATTACCATTATTAGCGTATCCGTTTGTACTTGCTGCTGCTAAGTTGTTTTCCTGAAAGTAAAAACTCAAATCAAGGAATTCTTGGTTGATGATGTCAAAGTTGTTCGGCGCGTTGATAGCAGCCACATTGTTATTGAAGTTGTATCTATCTTCTCTAAACTCCCTATCCTTATAGTTAAAAGCACCACCAAACTGAACTGAACCATTTAGGCCATTCCATTGAGTGATAGGTAGTTTTAGTGAAACTCTAGTATCAGAATTATTCTGTACCATGTTTCTGTAAAAACGAGTAGGAACATTATCACTAGAAGGCTTCAAAAATGGGTTGTTAGTTATAGTGTTGATTCTGTTTGTAAAGAATCTCAAATCTGGATCATCTTGCTTAGAAATAGAGTAGGAGCTTATCCAATTTAACTTTATATTTTTGTTGGACCCTAAATTATGAGTTCCTTTGGCTTGAACAGTGCTCAAACTCCTTTCTAAGTATCTCCAAGATCTTGTCTGAAATATATCATCCGGATCATCAGCATTTTTTGTACCAAAAGCATATTTTGCTGTACTAGTACCGGATTGATTATGCATACCCGTTAGGCTGATAGTATTGTAGTCATCTAACTTTAATGAAGTAGCTACTAAAGCTCCCCATGCAGTTTCTTCATTACCTTCAGAGTCCGTTAATTCTATTTGAGGATTTAATCTGCTAGTTGTGGCAAAGTCTCCACTCAATTGGAAGATACCTAATTCTCCATTATGATATGCAGAGTAACTTCTATTGTAAGTAGCAGAGGCCAAAATTCCTAAAGATTTGCCTTTAAGATCAAATTTATTTCCAATGCTAAAAGAAGCACCTACATTAAGTGGTCTTTCTGCTTGCTGAATAGCCCAGTTGTTGTTAAAAGCTCTCGTATTATTCGCTACTTCCGTAGCTGCAGAGCCATTATTTAACCCTGCTGCATAATCTGTGAGTACCCCAGTTTGGTTTTCTATACTTGAAGGTACAGCTCGAGTCCCATCATCGAATCCTAGGGCATCTAAACTGCCTCCTTCGTAACTTAAAAAATCGCTATTCAAGTTACTATTGGCATTGTATCCAGTAGATACCGAGGCTGAAACGCTATAGCTTTCAGGGAAATCTTTTGTATTGATATCTACTAAACCACCTGTCCAGTCACCTGGTAGTTCAGGAGAGAAGGTCTTGTATACTACTATGTTATCTACTAGAGAGGTAGGGAAGAGGTCCATTTGAACCGTATTTCTATTTGGGTCTAGACCAGGTATTTCTGCGCCATTCAATGTTGTTTTACTATATCTATCTCCCAATCCACGCACATAAACATATTTGCCGCCTTCTAAAGTAACACCTGTTACTCTTCTTACAGCTTGAGCGACGTCACTATCACCAGATTTTTTAAACTGGGCAGCAGAGATGCCATCCAAAACAAGTGTAGAGGCTTTACGCAATGCTAAGACAGAAGCTTCAGTATTTCTAAATGCTTTACCAACTACAACAACGCTTTCTAATTCTATAGATTCATCATCTAATTGAACATCTAAGGTAGTAGTTTCGCCTGCATTGATGACTACATTTTCTGCAGTGAAATTTTGAAAACCAATGTAAGAATACTCTATGTTGTATGTGCCAGCGTCAAGCTCAAGAACATAAGTTCCATCAAACTCAGTAGTAGTACCTACCGCAGTGCCTGCAACAACTACGTTTCCACCAATAACCTCGAGTGCAGAATTTTTTTCTAGTACAACACCACTTAAGGTTCCCTTTTGAGCGAAGATACTCGTCGTCAATAGAGCGAAAAGGAAGGTTAATTTTAAAAATCTAATTACCATTTTTATTTAATATTAAAGTTTAAAAGATGCACTAAGCTGACTGCTTTTAAAGTCTGCTTAGTGGCAATTATCATTTGTATTTTTTAATTCGATATAGTGAACAACTCTGTTCCTGTCGTACCTGCAGCAATGTTCCAAAATACATTACACTCAAGTCTAAGGTTGTTTTCTTCAAATTGCGCAAAAGAATCTTGATCTTGTCCTTCAAGGTTTTCTACATCAATACCTCTTCCATAGTTGAAAAAGATTGAATTGTAGTATTCTCCACCTGCATTATCTCTAAAGGTTAAAGTTCTACTGCCAGGATTTCCGATAGACGTTACATTAGCAAAAACAGGAGTTGCGAAAGGAGTTGCTTCTTCAGGATTTGTACCACCGTCATGCTCCCCACCACGGTCAGCTGCTCCATCTGTTGGGTCTTGGTGTACGATTATAAATTGATTAACTCCTCTATATCCTTCGTCATAATCCAATCCATCATCTCCACAAAAAATAGAAAGAATGTGTGCACCGTTTACAGTACCACCGAACCATTCTACACCATCATCACGATTACCAACTACTTCTACAAAATCGATAGTAGTACCAGATCCAACACCACCCAGAGTCAAACCATTAATCTCATTATCTGCTCCAATGTTAGTCCCACCATGTCTGATAGATACATATCTGATGATACCTGAATCGTCTGAATCATTGGTGCCACCATACAATCCTCTTGGCTCATTTGTATCAATACCTTCTATTGCTGATTCACCTGGATCACTATTCAACGATGCGTTACCAAGTACAATAAGGCCTCCCCATCTACCTCTCTC
>CAYWOZ010000165.1:0-7750 GCA_964458675.1 uncultured Saprospiraceae bacterium | reverse complement strand
GTCTCCACAAGTGTAATTTTGCTTCTGTTTAAAGAAAAATCTCTTTGACTGATGTCTAACTGTTGTTGACTTTTGACGATTTCGATTTGTTGCTTTAAATCATTCTCTAATACTTGAATAGATTTTTCACTTGCTATTTTATAGTTTTCTACGTCCTCTAAAGCTTCATTTATATTCCCAGTGCGTTGATTTATTTCGGAAGACAATTTGAATATTTCTGCTGAAATATCTGGGCGGGTGTTAGGGGTAATTAGTTTTTTGGATACATCAATATATTGAGCGGCCACAGGGAGATTGTTTTCTCCTGCATTGAATACTGCAATATCAAAATTTACGGCTAACTGTGATTCAGGCCTAATGTTTAAGTCTTCATTGTCAGCAATACTATTTTGGATAATAACTTTGTCATCAGGGCTAAGCTTTTCTGATTCTAATAAATCTTTTTTTGCTTTTTCTATGGGTACATAAGTGTCTTTGGAAGCAATTTTATTCTTTGGGAGATTTTCTATAGAGTTAAGATAGGATTCGTTGGCTTTGGCCACATTATTTTGTTGTGTGTAGTTTATTGACCTCCTTGCTTCTACTTTAGCAATACCTACACTATCCAAGTCGTAATTCGAAGTGATGGAATCTAAGGCTAGATCCACAGCCTCATTATTTTGCTGCAATAATTTTACATCCACCAAACCTTCAGAGCATTTCAGGATTAGAGATTTGTCTATGCTGTTGTCAATGCACAACCTGAAGTAAGTTTCCGCATTGCTATCATCTTCTTTGATTAAGTACAGTTGCCCTATTCGCTCATGAAGGATTGCTTTGGCTTGGCTGTCTTTCTCGCTTCCTGATCTAGGTAGAGCCTCCTGATATCTTTGGATGGCTAAATCATGCTGCCCAATTTGTTCATATATCTCCCCTAATAGTTGATAGGCTTGACCTTCCACTTCACGTTTTTCTTTTTTCTTCGCTTTATTGATCGCCTCTTCCACCAGTGCGATAGCCTCCGTGGGGTTCTTTTCTTTTTTGGATTGTGCTTGCTTGAGCAAAGACTTACTAGATTGCTTTGAGTAAACCTTACTCTTGATTTGTCCAATAGTGATATTGGAAAAAGCTAAAAGAAATAAGCAAATCAAAAAAGAACGATACATCATATAATGCTAAATTAAGCTAAAAATACAAGACTTTCTTGCCCGGTTTCTCTTTAAAATAGCTAGAAACACCATCTTACCAAGTGCATAGAACTGTTTACCTAGTCATTTGTACTCCTCACCAAGTCTATATTTTATTTACTGTTTTTTAGGCTGAAATTTGATGCATACCATTTACATTTTTCAAACAATACTCAAAGGAAAGTGGGTTGGGGTAAATTATGCGAATTTATTTTGGTTAATATCAAGGCAAAAAATGAGTCAATGCCTTAGCATTGATGAGTTTTTTTAACGCAGATAGTGAGCAAAATAAAAAGCAGAATTGTCCCAAACCATATTCCGTTGAGTATACAAACTATAAATATGAAAAAGTTAAAAATTGCATTAGTGCTAGCTGGAGTGGTGATATGGCTAGTCTTCGGTTACGCTACCGCTGGAATGGGATCTGCATTTTATATCTATTATTTTGATTCAACACCAGAAAATACTGTAACTACATCAGGCGAAGATTGCGAAGGTAATACCATTCAAGTAGCCCTACTTTTGGATACTAGTAGTTCTATGAGTGGATTGATAGAGCAGGCAAAATCACAATTATGGAATATCTTAAATGAATTGGCTCGAACAGAAAAGGAGGGAGAGGGTATCCAATTAGAAATAGCACTCTATGAATATGGAAATCCATCTAAAAGTCAAAATCCAAACCAGATTAACAGATTGACATCATTCACATCAGATATGGATTTGATATCAGAAAAACTATTTGCTTTAAATACGAGTGGAGGAGATGAGTACTGCGGTGCGGTTATTCAAACTTCTTTAAATGAATTAGAATGGACAAACGACAATGGCCTAAAGGTGATTTATATTGCTGGTAACGAAGCGTTCACCCAAGGCATGGTCAGCTATAAATCTGCCTGCAAGAATGCGAAGGAAAAGGGCATTACGATTAATACCATTTTTTGCGGAAGCTATGGGACCGGGCAATTTAAATTATGGGAAAAAGGCGCAATCGCTGGTGGCGGTGACTATCTTAACATTGACCATAACAAAGTGACGGCATACATTAGTACTCCCTATGATGATGACATCAATGACTTAAATAGTAGGTTGAACAAAACGTATATTCCGTATGGGAAGCAAGGCAAGGTAAAAGTGCAAAACCAGTTTGACCAGGACTTAAATGCTAGACAATATGCCTCCTCTAATATTGCAGATAGGGCTGTTTTTAAAAGCACAAAAGCATATTCCAATACGAGCTGGGATCTGGTAGACGCCTATAAAAAGGACAAGTCTGTTTTGAATAACGCAAACGTGGTAGTCGACAGTCTACAAAATATATCGGTTGAAGAATTGGAGGCTAGAATATTAGAAGTATCTGAACAACGCTCTGAGATTCAATCAGAAATCCAAGAATTAGACAAAAAGCGTAGGCAGTACAAAATTGAAAATACAAGCGTCAATGATGATAAGAGTCTTCAACAGAATATGATAAAGTCTATTCAAAAGCAGGCTAAGAGGAAGGGGTATAAAGTGAAAGAGTAGAATCTTTATTATCAAACAAATAAGTCATAGGACACCTCTATTTCCAGTTTTTTGTTAAAGGATTTTTACCTGGATGGAAAAGGTAGCTTTGCTAATATGAATTTGATGTTTAAATTACCTAGTTAGGCATTGATATCACAGAAATATAATATATAGACCTTCTAGAGTATATTGTTACTGACATATTTGCTTGGAATTGGCTGCCTAATACCTGAAAACATAGAGAATTTGTTATTTTTGCGGCTCGTATCCAGCTTATGAAAAATGTAATTTTAGCCCTTTCCTTGCTCTTGTTGTCCACCTATCTCAGTGCTCAATCTACGATAACTGGACTAGTCACCGATGCGGGCGAAGGTGAAGCCATTGTGTTTGCCAATTTAATAGAAAATGGGACTCAAAATTTAGCCCAAACAGATTTGGATGGTCGTTTTACTATGCATGTTATGGATACGGCAAGCGTCACAATTTCATATGTAGGATACCTCCCTTATACCTTTGAGGTGAAGCCTGGTCAAACTTATTATGAAATAGAAATCCAACCAGATGCCATCCAACTAGAAAATGTAGTCGTCACAGCATACGGTATCACAAAAGATAAAAAGGCAGCGGCCTTTGGATATGCAGAGGTGGATGGGGATGAGCTTAATAAAGCACGTGAACTGAATGTCGCGGCACAACTGTCTGGCAAGGTCGCAGGTGTAGATATCACCAAGCCGAGTAATGGACCAGGTGGGGCTACTAGAGTTATTGTACGAGGGTTATCACAATTCTCTGGAGACAATAGACCCCTAATAGTGCTGGACGGTATCTTGCTAGACAATACAAACATAAATTCTGCTGGCTTATTTGGAGGACGTGATTCGGGAGATGGATTGACAGCAATCAATCCAGATGATATAGAAAAACTAACCATCTTGAAGGGCTTGAGTGCTACAGCATTGTATGGTTCACGTGGAGCGAATGGGGCCTTGATAATTACTACTAAAGGAAGCAGAAAGAGTAAAGGAATAGGTATCGAATATACCTCAAACTTGGTCTCTGAACGCGTATTTTTACTACCCAATTATCAGCAAGAATATGGACAAGGGGCTAAAGGATTGAAGCCTACAAGTCAAGCGGATGCAAATCAAAATTGGGAGAGCTGGGGTGCTCTATTGGATGGTAGTCCTACACCAATTTTTAATGGTGATACTTTACCCTACACCGCTGCTGGACAGGATGATTTGCGCTCCTTTTATGAGGTAGGTCACACTTGGACAAATAGTTTGGCCATAACTGCTGGCAATGAAAAATTGAATACTAGAACCTCTTTAACACATACAACCAATAGGGGGATTGTGCAAAACGCACAATATCAAAAATATGGCCTCAACGTTAACCTTACATATAAACCAATAGAGAAATTGAGTTTAAATGCAAAAGTAAATTTAACCCAAGAAAACGCAGAGCATAGAACGAATCTCACTGATAACCCAAGCAATCCATCTAAGTACTTTGTGGTAGCACCCGCAAATCTTCCACAAAGCATACACGCCAATACTAGAGACGAGGATGGCAATCCGATTTACTGGTCTAATAATCCGTTTACCTTGAGTCCGTATTGGGGAATAAATGAAAATCCTAACAATGATGAAAAAAGAAGATTTATTGGTCTAGGGAGTGCTCGATATGAAATATTCCCATGGCTATCTGCACAATTGCGTGCCACAACGGATGTGAGCAATCATACCTTTTTTAACGTAGAGGTAGATGGTACACAGCACAATATGGCTGGAACCATATTTTTGGACACCTTTCAAATTATTGAAAACAATTATGACTTCTTACTAGCGCTTGATAAACCAGTAAATAAAAATTTAGGCCTTCAGGTCAACCTCGGAGCGACGAGAACAGATCGGTTTACGGAAAACAACTCTACGACCGGCACAGGTTATATAGAATCTCAATTGAATACTTTAGAAAATACCTCAGTTATAATTGAACTTCCCGATTTGGAATCTCAACAAAGGGTAAATGCTCTATTTGCAAATGCCACCTTGAGCATTAATGATTATTTATACCTTGAAGGTAGTGTGCGGAGAGATTTTTTCTCAGTCCTTACAAACCCGATTGCTCCTGATGTTTCCGATAATTCTACACTTTATACTGCAGGATCTTTGAGTTTTATATTATCCGATGCCATCAAAAAACGAAAATGGCTCAGCTTTGCAAAGCTACGTTTTGGTTATGGAGTAGCAGGCTCAATTCAAATACCTCCCTATTTACAGGTGAGAACTTATGATATTAGCCCCAATCCAAAGGAAATTGACGGTGAAGTCATTCCACTTGCGTCTATAAACGGAGATGGTGCCATAAACCCACTTTTGCAACCTTCACGAACGAAAGCAATAGAATTTGGAGCAGATTTCAGATTATTTGAAAACCGAATTGGTATAGATGCTACCTATTACAATCAACTGACGGATAATCATATAATAGATAGCCCCTTGGCAGTCTCATCAGGATTTTCGACTATTAGGCTAAATAGCGGAGAAGTAAGAAATAGCGGGGTAGAAATAGCCTTGACCCTTAAGCCTATTCAAACCAAAAATTTTTCATGGTTGATGAATATAAATTACACGCAAAATGTAAATAATGTAATCAGTGTAAATGAGAGCACAGGTCAACTCAATCTTGGGGCTAACCGGTCTTCCTCTGCTAACATAGCTGCTCGAGAAGGTGGGCAAATTGGGGATATATGGGGCAATGTATATGCAAGAAATGAAGCTGGACAAATAATTCATCAAGATAATGGATTACCGATGATTGCCGATGAGCGACAGGTAATTGGTAATTTTAACCCAGACTGGTTCGGAGGTTTTACCAATACTTTTACTTATAAAGATTTTTCTTTTTCATTCTTGATAGATACCAAACAGGGGGGAGAAATATTGTCGACCACCAGTGGTTTTGGTTTTCTTTTTGGTCGCCATGTCAGAAGTCTACCAGGGAGAGACAGCGAAGACTTTAGCATTGTAGGTCAAGGTGTCGGGAGCGATGGGCAAACACCCAATACAGAATCAGTTGCAGTAGATGATTATTACCAAAGAATCTCTATCATAAGTGAAGAAAATGTTTATGATGCTTCCTATATCAAATTGAGACAAGTGAGCCTAGGCTACAATTTACCAAAAACATTGGTAGATAAAATCAAATTTATTAAAGGAGCCAACCTTACTTTAGTAGCTAGAAATCTGTTTTTCTTCCAAAATGGATTGGATGAAATAGGGATTGATCCTGAAGCTATCTATACAGGGTCTAGGCAAGATGCAGGATTTGAATATGCAGCCCTTCCGAGTACACGAACCTTTGGTTTTAATCTAAATGTAAAGTTTTAATGCATAGCAATTATATATACACGGCTGTTGTTTTAATTTTCTTCTTATTGGGGTGCACCAATGATTTTGAAGAAATCAATACTAACCCAAATCAAAGTCAACCGGATAATATTAATCCTGAATTGCAGTTCACCCAAGTCTTGAATAGGGCTTCTAGTGAACCCTTTGACCAACAAAGAGGCAACCTCATTTATTGTTCTAACTGGGTGCAGCAACTGTCTGGAGATTGGGATCCAGATAGATACAATACGACTAATGAAGACTGGCTGAGTTCATGGTGGAACAGCTCCTATTTGAGAGTCGGTAAAGATGTGGTAGACCTTATCGAAAATAGCGAACCTGAGTCAAACCTTCGATATATGGCTACTATATTTAAAGTTTTTTTCTTTCAACGTCTAACAGATATGTATGGAGATATTCCTTATAGCGAAGCCAATATAGGTGCAACTCAAATACAACCCAAGTTTGACCAACAAGAGGATATATATAATGATTTCATTGATGAATTGACAACGGCAATAGAAGGATTAGATGAAAACGCACCCGCCCCTACAAGTGCAGATATTCTCTTTAGAGGCGATGTGTCAAAATGGAAAAGATTTGGCAACTCAGTATTGTTACGCATTGCCATGCGTATCTCAAATGTAAGCCCTGCATTGGCACAAGAAATAGGTAGCCAAGCCATCGATGGTGGCTTGATTGATAGTTTTGAAGATGTAGCACATATTACCTACTCAGGCTCGAATGTAGATGGGAATAATGCAAATGGAATATCGGAAGTATTTTTAGATGGAGGAATCACTGCCCATAGATTTAGATTTAGTGATGAGTTTGTCAATTTCATTTTGAATAACGACGATCCTAGAGAAGAAAACTTGATGCAAACTTATAAGGAAGATGGGACGATAGACAATGCTGTGGGAGCAGGATTTCATCTTGGCAGACCTAATGGTGTGTCGACGGGAATCAACACTTTTGTTTTTGCGCAACCCAATAGAGATGTATTGGTCACCTATGACGCTCCTGCTATATACTTTGGTCATGCAGAAGCAGAATTTCTTCTTGCAGAAGCTATTTTAAAAGGATGGACTACCGGAGACGCAAGAGTAGCTTATGAAAGCGGTATTCGAGCGGCGATGCGTCAATTGGAATTATATCCAAACGCGAGTATCATTTCTACGGCAGCGGTAGATAGATATTTGGATGAAAGAGATATCGAATTTGACATGGATGATGCGATTGAGCAAATCAACACTCAAAAATGGGTAGCTCTTCTATTTGATGGTTTTGAAGCTTTTGCTAACTACCGAAGATCTGGCTTTCCAGATATTTCACCAGGCCTCAGCGATGGCGAATCCAATGGAGAAATACCTCGTAGATTGCGCTATCCAGTTGGGGAAAGAGTTAACAATAGAATAAACTATGATGAAGCAGTGAGTAGGTTGTCCGATGGTGACGCTATTACTTCTAGGATGTGGTGGGATGTCAACTAAGTATCGAATTAAAGATTTTATTTCAATCCATTATGCAAATCAAGGTCTGTTTTGTACATTAGGAGAAAATAGGATTTATATTTCTTGCAGAAAAAATGCAAGCTTTATATAACAGCTTGTGTTATACTCAATGGTAAAGTGGTTTGGGACAATTTGAGCGACTTTATTTTGATCAATATCGAGGCAAAAA
>CAYWOZ010000164.1:0-7779 GCA_964458675.1 uncultured Saprospiraceae bacterium | reverse complement strand
AACTCCGCACTTACTTTTCCTCTTTTTTTCAAGCCCATAATGGCACTTTTTTATGCTGAAGGTTCCTGTAATAAATCCATAAATTCAGTAGTAGAACGCTCCATATTATATACTGCGTTTTCTACTTTTCCTACTAAATAATTATAGCCTACAAAAGCAAAAATACCAATCAGTAATCCAAAAGCTGTGGTCAATAAGGCTTGGTAGATACCCCCTGCCAATACTTGAGGTCCAACATTATCAGCTGTAGACATCTCATAGAAGGCTAGTATCATACCCGTTACCGTACCAAAGAACCCAATCATCGGTGCTGCCCCGGCAATAGAAGCTAATGTAGATAGGTTCTTCTCCAATTTAAAAATCTCTAAATTACCCACGTTTTCTATTGCTGCATCTATATCACGCAATGGCTTTCCTATTCTTTGTAATCCTTTTTCTACCATACGAGCAACTGGAGTATTTGTAGATCCACAAAGCGCTTTAGCACCAGCAATATTACCTGCAAGCACGCTAGAACGTATGTTATTCATAAAGTTTTGGTCTACAGCTGTTGCTTTTTTAATGGTAAAAAAACGTTCGAGGAAAATGTATGTACCAAGAGCTGAAAGTAAAATCAGAATAGCCAAAATCGCAATACCTAATGGTCCACTACCTAGTATGACATCAAGTACACTTTGCGATACCTCTTCAGCTTCCGCATCTTTTAATTTAGAGGCTCCTTGAAAGAATAAATAGATGGGCTGAAATTTCATAGAAAGTTTAGTTTGTGATAGTAAAGTAAATTGAAAACGTGTTACTATGGGTGTAAGAACGCTTATTACAGCGCACAAATTATCAATTGATGAGAAATAAATTTAATATTTCACAGATTAATTATTTTTATTATATCAATCCAGCGAAAATTCGCTAATTTCATGACATAATAATCAACAGAGCCACAACCTCATTCTCAGCTATACCGTTACATATATATACTGTTAGACGTATGTCTGGCCATTCTTAAATTTCTAAATGCTTAAAAGCACACAAAATGATTGAAAACCAGGTAGCTAATCAGCCCAATAATGGGGTGAAGCAAAAAACTAAGCCTAGAAACATTAAAAAAGCAACTGTACTCGGATCCGGATTGATGGGGATGGGAATTGCCGCACATCTCGCCAATGTAGGTGTGGAAGTTTTATTATTAGATATCGTTCCATTTGACTTGACTGATGAGCAAAAGAAAATTCCAGCGATGCGTAACAAGCTTGCTAATGGGGCATTAAAAGCTGCAACAAAGGCGAAGCGTATCGAACCTTTCTTTGATAAGAAATTTGCTTCAAGAGTAACAACCGGCAACTTTGATGATGACATGGCTAAGATTTCTGATAGCGACTGGATCATCGAAGTAGTGGTAGAAAGATTGGATATCAAAAAGCAAGTGTTTGACAATATCGAGAAACATAGAAAACCAGAATCATTAATTACTTCCAATACATCTGGTATACCAATACACATGATGCTAGATGGCAGATCAGATGATTTCAAGAAGCATTTTTGTGGGACTCACTTTTTCAATCCTCCTAGATATATGCGATTGTTTGAGGTGATACCTTCTCCTGAAACAGATCCTGCTGTCATAGACTTCTTTATGAACTACGGTGACAAGTATCTTGGAAAACAAACGGTATTAGCTAAAGATACCCCTGCTTTCGTAGCCAACAGAGTTGGTGTATACGCTATGGCTAAAATCCACTTACTTACTGAAGAACTCGGACTCACTATTTCAGAAGTAGATAAGTTAACTGGTCCTGCTATCGGTCGACCAAAGATGGGAACATATAGACTAGGTGATTATGTAGGTCATGATACTTCTGCGAAAGTAATAGGTGGTATAAAAGAAAACTGTCCGAATGACGAACAAGCTTCTGCTTTCGTAATTCCAAAATTCTATCAGTTCTTATTGGACAACAAATTTTTTGGAGATAAATCTGGTAAAGGGTTTTACGAAAAGACAAAAGAAAAAGACGCGAATGGAAGGAAGATCATTCTAGGTCTTGATTTGAAGACATTAGAATATAAGCCTACTGAGAAGTCAAAGTTGGCTTCTCTAGCAGAAGTAAAAGGAGTAGAAAGTCTGCCAAAGCGAATTCAATCTTTGATCAATGCAGAAGACAATGGAGGCGAATTAGTTAGAAGATCTCTAGGTGGATTATTTGCCTACGTGAGTAACCGTATTCCTGAGATTACGGATGATACATATAGCATAGACGATGCACTGCGTGCTGGATTTAATTGGGACGTAGGACCTTTCCAATATTGGGACATGGTTGGATTAGAAAAAGGGATAGAGTTAGCTAAGGCAGATGGACAGACTATTGCCTCATGGGTAACGGATATGCTGGCTGCAGGACATACTTCATTTTATAAGGTTGAAAACAATAAGGCTCACTACTACTCCGTATCGGATAAGGCATATAAAGAACTACCGGGTGCGGATGACTTTATTATTCTTGACAATTTCCGAAGCAAGACTCCTGTCAACAAGACAAGCGAGTCAATCCTTCATGATTTGGGAGATGGCGTGCTTTGTTTAGAATTTACTTCTAAGATGAATTCTATTGGTGAAGGCGTATTGACCGGGATCAATGAAGCCATAACCATAGCAGAAGAGCAAGGATGGAAAGGCTTAGTAATCGGTAATAACTCCACAAACTTTACTGTTGGAGCCAATCTGATGATGATAGGAATGTTTGCATTCCAGCAAGAATGGGATCAAATGAATCTCGCTGTGAAGACCTTCCAGGATACAGTGATGCGTTGCAGATATTCTGCTATACCTGTGGTAGCAGCTACACAAGGATATGTTTTTGGTGGTGGATGCGAAATGGTTATGCACTGTGATGCTGCAATGTGTGCTGCGGAGAGTTATATAGGACTAGTAGAAGTAGGTGTTGGTTTAATACCCGGTGGAGCTGGAACAAAAGAGTTTGCTTTGCGTGCTTCTGATGCCTTTTTTAAGGGCGATGTTCAAATGCCTACCCTCATAGATAAGACTTTGACTATTGCTCAAGCTAAAGTAGCGACTTCTGCTCCTCAAGCTTTCGGAATGGGATACTTATTAGAAGAGAAGGATGAAGTAATCATGAACGCTAAGCGTAATATCAAAGAAGCTAAAGTACGCGTCTTAGAATTAGCTAGAAACTATAAGCAGCCAATCATGAGAAAAGATATTACAGTACTAGGTCGTGGTGGTATGGCAGCCATATATTCTGCAGCTAATGAATTAATACTTGGAAGATATGCTTCTGAACACGATGTACTTATCGCTCAAAAGCTAGCCCACGTTATATGTGGTGGTGACCTGACAGGTCAACAGCAAGTATCTGAAAGATACCTACTAGACTTAGAGCGAGAAGCATTTATGTCACTTGCTGGTGAGAAGAAGACACAGGAACGAATTCAACACATGCTACAAACGAATAAGCCATTAAGAAATTAATAGCGAAAGCGTTTGAAATCTATTTACTCAAAAGAAAAAATAATAAAATGTATATCATAAAAGCATATAGAAGTCCAGTAGGTAAAGCTGGAAGAGGTAGTTTGAAGAACTACCGTTCTGATGATTTAGCGGTGGAAGTTATCTCTCACATGATGTCAGAAGTACCAGAAATAGCAAAGGAATTAGTAGATGACGTGATTGTAGGCTGTGCTAATCCAGAAGGTGAACAAGGATTGCAGATTGGAAGAATGATTTCTGTAAGAGCGCTCGGCAAAGAAGTACCGGGTATTACCATCAATAGATACTGCGCTTCTGGTCTTGAAGCTATAGCTATGGCGACAGGTAAGATAGCTGCCGGAATGGGCCATATTTACATTGCTGGAGGAACAGAAAGCATGAGCATGATTCCAATGACTGGATACAAGTTTGCACCATCATACAAGGTAGCTACTACTACCCCAAACTACATGGTGAGTATGGGAGCCACTGCGGAGGCGGTTGCAGACAAGTATGAAGTAACTAGAGATCAAGCAGATGAGTTTGCTTATAACTCACATGTGAAAGCGGCGGCGGCTATTGATGCTGGTAAATTTAACGATGAGATAGTGCCAATCAAAGTAAAGGAAGTATTCGTTAAAGACGATAAGCGTCAAGAAAAGGAATTTGACTTCACAATGGATGAAGGGGTACGAAGAAGTACTACTGTGGAGGCATTGGGTGGCTTAAGAGCAGTATTTAAGAATGGGGGTGTAGTTACGGCAGGAAATTCTTCCCAGACATCTGATGGAGCTTCCTTCGTATTAGTAGTAAGTGAAGAAATTGTAAAAAAGTATAACTTAAAGCCTATAGCAAGAATGGTTAATTGTGCTTCTGCAGGGGTTGATCCATTGTACATGGGTATCGGTCCATGTGCTGCTATTCCTAAGGCACTCAAGCAAGCAGGATTGAAGCAAAGTGATATTGACTTAGTGGAGTTGAATGAGGCTTTTGCGACACAAGCATTGGCTGTTATTAAGCAAACAGGTTTAGACCCTAGCAAGGTAAATGTCAATGGAGGAGCCATAGCATTAGGACATCCATTAGGCTGTACTGGAGCAAAGCTATCTACTCAGTTATTTAATGAGATGCGAAGACGTGGTGATAAGTATGGAATGGTTACTGCTTGTGTAGGTGGAGGCCAGGGAATAGCAGGGATTTATGAATTGTTGAATTAGGATACCCTATCATTTTACATAAATACTAAAAATGCTGGTCAGTATATATTGGCCAGCATTTTTTATTTCTTGATAAATTTACTAGCCCTTACTTGTTGCTTCTTGCTCTGGAACAACTCTAATCCTAAGTTGAGTTTTATTTCTGAATATTATCCAGTTAAGCCCTGCTGATTTAATCATCGATTTCGCTGCATCTAATATTTCTTTTTCGTGTTTTGGATAGGTATTTACTTGACGAAGTAAAGTGGATTCAAGGGCATAAACTATTTCCGTCAGTTCAGCTTTTTCCATCTTGCTAGAATAGGATTGCATTATTTCATTCCACTCCCCTGTTATTCTCTTGAGGTCATATTCTTCATGAATTGATATAGCAAAATTATTATTTTGAGAATTTTTATGTTCCATTTCAGCGTAAACTGAAATTATTGAAAAGCTAATCAAAGCCATTGCTAATAGAATATTTTTAAAAGAAACCATAAAGATTTGATTTTGAAAGCGATTTAAACAATAAGATACTTGAAGCTATAGAAACATAGAGACATAGAGACCTATTCAAGTATTTAGATACAAAAAGTAGCGAAGGTAGTATAAACGATAATTTGAAACTTAGGAGAATGAATATTACTGTTTATTGTTTTCCTTTTTCATTCGCTTTTCATTTTCCTTTATCGTTTTTTCATCCAATTGAAATTTAAAAGGAAGATTGAATTGAACGTTTACATTTCTACCACGCTGTTTTCCTGGAATCCACTTTGGCATCTTCCGAACTATTTGTAAGCTCGCTTCATCACAACCACCTCCAATACCACGCATAACTTCTAAATCCTTTAAATCTCCCGTTTTAGAAACTACGAATCTAACGATAACAGTACCTTGAATACTATTTCTTTTTGCTTCTTCTGGGTATTTAAAATTGGCAATTATATACTCAATCATTTTGCGGCTAGCGCATTTGCTCCTGTTTTCTGATGCTTCTTCCTCGCAGCCAGGGAATCTAGGCATTTGTTCGACTACTTTGAAGGTTTCTTGTTTGCTTGTGTCAGTTGCAATAGATTCTAAAGTAAAACATTGAAAATCACTAGTCTCTATTTGTTCCATTGAAATACTAGCTCTAGTTTGATTAAATGAACAAGCTAATAATAGAAATGCCAGAAAAATTATTGGAATAGGTTTTTGGTAAGGCTTCGCGGTGATCATGATTCTCTCTTAATTGAATTTAGATAAAGTCAATAAGTGTAAGCTAGAGAAATTTATGACCATATTCAAAAAAGAAACCCAAATTCTCATTGAATTGAGAATTTGGGTTTTGTATAAGCTTTTTTATCAAGTGCTTACTTTAGTGATTCTTTAATATCGTAAACCCTTCTGATTCTTGCCTTTCTTTCCTCTTGATCAAGACCTTTAGTAAGTTCACCAAGCGCCTTTTCAAGATGCTTAAGTCATTCGTTCTGAGTCTTTTCATCATTATCTCCTGTGCCAACTTTCAGAAACGCGCTTTCATCATATAACTTCTTAGTCCTTTCAATCCCTTTTAATAACCATCTATCTTGTTCACCTGTAATATTACCACCGTTAAGATTCACATCAGTTACAGGTAAGTGATTTTTCTTTGTTTACATCTCAATACCAAGTTTATCCTTTAAAATTGCACCTTCTAGGTTTGCATCATTTTTAATTGCAGGCTTTTCTTTATCCTCCTCAAAAAATTTGAATCTTATAGGAATATTATATTGAACATCAACTTTTTTGCCCCCTTCCATTCCTGGAATAAAGTCTGGCATCAAATTGACGACTCTCAAGGATTCCGCATCACAACCACCTCCAATACCTCTTACCACTTTCGGATTTTTTATTTTACCAGTACTTTCAACTACAAACCTTACCACTGTTGTCCCTTGGACATTTTGTTGTAATGCTTCTGCAGGATATTTAATGTTGGTATAAATAAATTGCAACATTTTGTTCTTAGCACATTCTTCTCTTTCTTCTTCATTTTCACAGCCCGGGAACCTTGGCATTTGTTCTACTTTTTTGTACACTTTTGAATTATTTGATACTAATTTATCTTCTAGAATAGTTTCTACTTTATAGCGCATTGATAAATCCATAATTCTAGCTACCTTTTCAATCGGAGCTTCCTTGTGAGGAGCAACTATGATTGTTTCCCCTTTCATCCCTTTCATTAAGTCGTTGATGGCATTGTCGCTAACCGCTGTACCTTCATAGAGGAATGAACCTGATTTTGTAATGCTTATTTTTTGAAAATCTTTAGCGTTAGAACTGATTACATTTGCTTCGGATAATAAAACTGAATCGTCTAAAATATCTGATTTCTCACATTGTATAAAAGCAATGTTTAAAATAAAGAAGACAGGTAGCATTAATGTATACTTCATTAAATTTTTTCTAGTTGATTTACTTCTAGTCATCATAAGGATTCGTTGTTTTAATTGTGAATGAAAATGATTAGCCATCGATAACTGTAAATTTGTGTTCGATTGGCCTAATAATAAAAGTCCGTATTGCTTCGTAGATGTAGTTTCCAATACTCTATCATCTGCTAGATACTCGTGGACTGTTTTAATTGATTTTTTATACAAGTAGATAAGCGGGCTACACCAAAATAAAATG
The DNA here is from genome assembly GCA_964458675.1 of uncultured Saprospiraceae bacterium. Lineage (GTDB taxonomy): Bacteria > Bacteroidota > Bacteroidia > Chitinophagales > Saprospiraceae > JALZVN01. The sequence goes on along the minus strand of CAYWOZ010000164.1, from coordinate 453 downwards.
CTTAACAATTCTAGCAATAACACATCGTAGCTATGTCCACCTTCAATATGTGCTTTCTCATGTAGAAGAATTCTGTCCTTGTCTTCATCAACTAAATCGTGTTTTTTACTAATAAAAAGTAGATTAAAGAACGAAAAAGGAAGATGTAGCATTTCCGTATTCACTTGTTGGTGTTCCCCCATTGCGTAATCTCTGATCCCTTATATAAGCTATAAATCTTGAATAAACCATACATAAAACGGACAGCAGTGATCAACAATCCGACAAGATAAATTCCGAACAGAATCGCCATATAGTTTAAAGCACTCTTATCTGAAGCTGGAGCAATAGTCACAAACTGATCAGTTAATAAATCTAAATTCAAAGGGGCTATGTAGCTTACCGTCTCTACTGGGACATAGTATGTCAAATTTTCCAAAAAAGGAATAAATAAGCCTAAGCACAAAGTAGACA
>CAYWOZ010000163.1:0-7842 GCA_964458675.1 uncultured Saprospiraceae bacterium | reverse complement strand
ATATACCTGAGATATATCGTCGAGACCTAGAATTTGCATCTGCGACTTCCTTTGCATAACTTAAGTATACAAATGGTTCGATAATTTTTGGAGAAATGCGAAATCGCAGTATTTTAAAAAACGGAATATCAATCATGAGTCCACTCCGGAAAGTAGCGGATTGCCAAAAATAAACTATTTTGGATTAGATTTTTTCTTTTCGAAATTCAGTGATGCCTGTACGACTACTAGTCGGCGTGCCTGAGCATCCGTGGATTGAGAAAAGAGAAAATATCGCAAAAAGAGACATTTTAGGGTTTCGTGACTTTTCGGAGCGGGCTCAATCATTAAATAAAAATACACCAATTACTAGTCATGCTAGATATAAGCAATTTAACATTTAATTATCGAACAATAGATGTATGAAAAGGGATTTTTTGAGAATTGCATATTTTACCGATGAACGAAAAGCCGCTATCTTTCAAGCACGATTAGAGGAAGAAGGAATCCCCAGTTTTTTGTCCAATGCACATGCCAATGTCCTCATTCCTCAGCTGGGCGGCGGAGTAGGTATTCATATCAACAAAGAAGACCTCGAGCTTGGCAAAAAAATATTGGCTAATTTCCAGGAGCTCCAACGAGGAAATGATTCTGTATTTACCCATCATGAGGCGACCCTTGAGGACATTGAATATGAGAAAGAGATCTATGCTAAAGCCAATAAAAAATCTAAGCTTTTACCCAAGATTGCCATCGTTCTCCTGATCCTATTTATTCTACGTTATCTTGCCAAATCCAATGGTATTCTCCCTCAATTTTTCGAACCCTTTTAGTATAGGGCACCCATTCGCGAAGGAGCTCATGGGCGGGCTCTCCGCTTGTACTCGCTAGCCTATCCTACTATTCAGAATATCCCTTTCTTGTATTCGCCTAAAAGCTCATCCATCGAAAGAGATTTCTTCATTAGCAGTCTAGACTATCTCATATCACTGCGATCCCTTCTGCGAAAAATTTTCTTACTGGCAGGATAAGCCAACAAGATTGACTATCTTCACGGCTGGATTTTATACCATAAAAGAAAACACTAAATCAAATTTTACTTAATAAAAATACAAATTAAAAAACATGGGATTATTCTCTTTTATCAAGAATGCTGGAGCTAAAATATTCAAGAAAAAAGCAGCACCTGTTGCAACTGCCCCAGAAGCAGAAGTACAATTAAGTGAAGAAGATATGGACGTCGCTGCGCTTACGGCGGAAGTTATCAAGTTAGATGGAGTCAATATCAGTGACATGAATTTGATCATGGGGAAGTGTGTTGCTGTACATGGAAGCACAGCAACTAACGCTGATCGTGAAAAAATAATACTTGCTCTAGGTAATGTAGATGGTATCTGCGCAGTTGAAGATTATATCGACGTAACAAATCCAGAGCCAGAAGCTTCTTTCTACACTGTAGAAAAAGGAGACACCTTATCTAAAATTGCGAAGACGCAATACGGTGACCCTATGAAGTACCCAGTTATTTTCGAAGCTAATAAGCCAATGCTTTCGCACCCGGACAAAATTTATCCAGGTCAGAAATTGAGAATTCCTTCTCAAGTAGCCTAAGCATTTCTGCAAAAATAGTACAGAATTAAAGCCGCTATCGAAAAAGTCGATAGCGGCTTTACTGTTAGCACCTAACAGGCTGAGCATGGGGAATTTGTTTCAAATTCTTCATTAATATTTTGTCAATACTTGCTTGTTGTTAAAAAACTAACAATTCTTCAAATAACAAGGCAAACTCAACAACCAAAACACTTTTTGGATTGTTTTTGAGTGGATATTAAGTTAATGAACAATAAAATACAATTCAAAGTGAGTACAGCAACGACAATCAAAGTACCAACAATGGATTCTGTAACACCACAGAATCAAGAAATTTTTAAGAACTTAAATTCAGCACTTGGATTTGTTCCTAACCTATATGCCACTTTTGCACATTCAAAGAATGCTTTAGGAAACTTTCTTACTTACGCAAATGGTGAAACTTCATTTTCAAAGAAAGAAAAAGAGGTAATCGATTTAGCGGTTAGTAATGTAAATAACTGTTCTTACTGCCAGGCGGCACATACGGCAATGGCTAAAATGAACGGCTTTACAGATGAGCAAGCATTGGAGCTTAGAAAAGGAACTGCTAGCTGGGATCCAAAATTAAATACACTCGGAAAAATCTCTAGAAGCATTGCAGAAAATAGAGGGAACATAAGCGATGACATAAAGACAGAATTTTTCAATGCAGGTTACAATGAAGAGAATCTTGTGGATCTTGTTGTAGCAGTAGGAATCATAAATACAACTAACTTACTTCACAACATAACTGGAGTAGAGGTTGACTTTCCTGCAGTACCAGAAGTTTAGTAATATATTCAAATTAATTTGTTTAGCATTTTCTATTGAGTTTAAAGTTTTTTATACATAGTTTAGATAGTACTAACAAAAAAAGGGTTTGCGTAAAGCAAGCCCTTTTTTACGTTCAACTCCAAATGCACAGCACAAAAACATTATCTTCCAATCATTGTTCTAATCTTATAAATTAAGACAATATGGGATTCTATGACTTAAAAGTAAATACGCCCTCAGGAGAAGCGATCTCTATGGCGGATTACAAAGATAAAGCAGTGCTTATCGTCAATACTGCTACTAAATGTGGGCTCACTCCTCAACTCAAGGGATTAGAAAAACTCCATCAAGCATACGGTAAAGATGGCCTAGTAGTACTTGGCTTTCCATGTAATCAATTTGCTAGTCAAGAACCTGAGTCCAATAAAACTATGGAAGAAGTTTGCAAACTAAATCATGGTGTTAGTTTTCAGCTGACAGAAAAAATAGAAGTCAATGGAAGTAATGCCCATCCTATATTCAGTTTCTTAAAAGAAAATTTAGGTGGAATACTAGGAGATAAAATTAAATGGAATTTCACCAAATTCTTAGTTACTCCTGAAGGTAAGCCCTACAAGAGATACGCTCCTATTACCAAGCCAGCAAAAATAGAAGAGGATATTCAGAGCTTGTTGAAGTAGGATTGGAAAAATCACCTCTTTACAAAAATTCCGAATAATTCATTGCCTAGTCGTGGGGGAATAGAATTATGACATTCTTCGAAAGTATGCACCCTTAAGCATGGCTCAAAATATCTAAGGTATTCTTCTTTATTTCCACCAAAAGGACGCTTTACCATATCTCCTGTTAATGGCATCGTAAACCAAAGGCCTACTAGTTTTGCACCAGGTTTCAATAAAGAACTCATCTGAGATGCATAGGTTTTTCTATTTTCTGGAGTCGGAGGAAAAGAACAGAAGAAGGTTTGTTCCAATATTAGGTCATACTGTCCAAAATGCTCGAAGAAATTTCCTTCTATCAAATGGGCATCAGGAAAGTCTGGATACCGTTCTTTGAACCGCTTTAAAGGAATCGGTGAAACGTCTAAGATATGTACATTTTTAAATCCTTGTTCGAATAGGTAGGCAGCTTCATAAGCATTGCCTGCACCTGGAATCAATATCTTGACTTGTTTATCTTCTAATTGGTCAACATATTCTTTGATAGGTGTAGAAGGGTAACCAATATCCCAACCTGTACGACCTTCTTTGTATCGGAGCGTCCAGAAATCATTTTCAGATTGGGTGTTTTTAATATCTGCCATAAACAGAAATTTACAACTTTACTACAGATTCTGTAGCGATGACTGAGAGTTTTTTCAACTCTTCCTTCTCGTAAAGAGATGGCAAATCCGCAAGTGGTGTTCCTATTGGCGCTTTATAGTTTACATAATCTTGAAAAAGGATTCCACCTACATCTCTAGTGTTATATGCCGTGCGAAACCGAACTCCACCTCCATTGACCGTATAGTTATAGGCAAGGAAATCGATTCTATGGTTATCCTTTCTTATCCAATAGATAAACTGGTCATCGTGGTCAACTCCACCACCTTCTTTATCGAAGGTTACGTGGAGTAATTCATACCCCTGGCCATTGATAGTAGTACTACCACCGTGCTTGAGATTAACAGCTGGATCCAAAAGTTTATAAGGCAAAGTAGCAAAATAAATGACTGAGTTCAGCCCACTAGAAGCGCCCATTTTTTCTTTCTTTCCTAGAGAAGAATCCAATCCATTTATTGTTCTTGTTAGATTTCCATTCGTAAGTTGATCAAAGATCTGTGCTCCATTCGCTGACTTACGGACACTATATTCATAGCCTGATTTGCTATTCTTGAATCTATATACTTTATCTCTGAAAACAAATTGATAGTGGGCTTTCTTATATTTCTTACCTCCATGTGCGTTAATGGCTTTATGGAGTAAATCGTCCGCATCCTGTGCAGATGCCTTAGGAGTGAAAAAAGCTAAAGCAAGTAAAATGAATAGTAAGCTTGATATATATTTCATAAATGATATTTGCGATTTTGTAATACCATTTAACAAGTGAAGATGCTTAGTAGTTTATGTTTATTCTCGACTTTTGATTAGATTGATGATATCATCTTGAATAGATTGTTGTTTATCTCTAGCATACCAAGTGTGTAGATCTATATTGTAATCTCCTCCATCTGCTAATATATCCAGCACAAGCTTTTGCGCGACGGCAGGACGAGGGCCATAAGTACCCAAAACATTAAAACCTGCATCTAAAGAAATCAAAATAGGAATCGATTTACTTTTTCCATCCGTAAGGTGTGCATTAATAAGTCTCTCGTCCTCATCTCTATAAATAAAGCGAAGGTCAATTTTGCCTTCACTTAACAAAGCAACCTTTTGTATGATTGGATTTATTTGAGAAGCATCTCCACACCAATGTTCTGTAATCACCAGCCAATTGAGCGATTGTTTTATTCCCTTGATGGCAGTCTTTAAGTCTTCTCTCAAGTTTAACTTTCTATCCATCCTAGATTGCCTAGACCAATTTTGCGGGAGATATTGTGCAAATGGGCTTTTGTCTCCCATCTCTATTTCGGCTTGGAAGTTTTTCTGATACTGCTCATAAGAGACTGCTTTATTGAAGTACTCTTTGTAGTCTATTCCATTATTTTTGCTCACTTGTATCATCAATTTGTATTTTTAATGTCTCTATATTAACGCTTTTATGAAGGGAAAAGGTTGTGAAAATTGGATGGTTAGAGGAGGCAAGTTTTAAATTTGTGGTATTTTTGAAGAAAACAGAAAATATTTGATGATTATTCGCCTAATCCTATTGTTCGCATTTTTTAATATTTGCCAATCTGTTGTAGCTCAACAAATTGAAAACTATTATATAATAATTGAACAAATTCCTTTTGTAGCAAAATATAGTAATACCAAAAGCGAGTTACATCATGTTCTTATAGATTCAGTTCCTTATAGACAAAATGTGATTTCTAGAGTCTTCTCTATTAACCCTCATAAAATCTACAAAAAAGATAATCGGCGTTACGCCGTATGGAATATTGACTCCCATGTAAAAGCCCTAGACATTAAAGTGACTACTGAAATTGAATTGCTTGACTTTGACCTTCAGACTATTCAAAATTCTGGAAAGATTGATGTAGATACTTCCTCGAAAAATATATATTTAGAAAAGGATAAATTCCTAGAAATCTCTAATAAAAAAATAACAGAAACTGCTTACCAACTTCAAACTAAAAATGAGCTAGAAACGATTAAAGCCATATTCAAATACGTAACTGACAACCTTGAGTACAAAAACTTTCCAAATCAAGCGCGTGGCGCAAAAAGGGCATTAAAAACTGGACTAGGAGATTGTACGGAATATTCGGAATTGCTTATAGCCCTTTGTAGAGCTCTTAAAATTCCTGCGAGATATGCCGTTGGTTATACTATTAAAAACAGAAATGATGTTGGATTTCACAATTGGGCAGAAGTATATTCTTCAGAATATGGTTGGATTCCCCTAGATGCTACTTGGGCGGACTCTAAACATGGGACAACAACATTTGAAAACCTAACAAACAGATTGATTTATCTTGGCAATACCAGAGGAATAAGGCGTACACGTGTTGTAACTCAAGATGACATATTGTATCAAGAAGTAGTCAGAACTCAAGGCTCTTTATTCAATGTCGCAGTTGCTTTATATAACAACAATAATCTGGCAGAAGCAATTTTCTATTTTGATATGCTGATTGTAGACAATCAAAATAATTATCAATATTTCAATTTCAAGGGAATGGCTTTAGCAAGGCTTGGAAAATTTGATGAAGCATTGGCTAATCTCCAACATGCGTTAAGGCTTTGCTCTCTAGCGGAAGAAAATTTAATGATTTACAGCATGTCTAACTTCTTTGCGCTTAAAGGAGACAAGGAAAAATGTTTATCCTATTTGAAGGCAGCCTTTGATGCTGGGTTTACCAATATAGACTATGTGAAGACTGATCCTGACTTTGAAGACTATAAGAATGACAAAGATTTTATAAAACTCTTGGAGAACAACTAGTTTCAATACGGAACCCTTCATAGGCAGAAATAAATTATTTTCTAGATTTATCAAAAATAAATTTATCCAACTTTCCCTATCTTAGCATAAACTAACCAATGGTTTATGCTTCTTCGTGTCTTCATCTTATTTTTCATTTGCGTTTCTAGCCAATATCTTTGCGCCCAGGGAGCAGACACCCCAACCCTTGTCCAGGAAGAAATAGAATTCAAACCTATCTCTAATTCAAATTGTATCCTCTTTCATGCATTGATAGAAGCCAAAAAGAAAAAGCAGAAAATTTACAACAGAGAATTTTCTATTGAACCTGATTCTTATATTTCAAGAGATGGTAGACAGTACGCACAATGGAATCTTTCCCCTGGCGCGGAGCCAATAAATATAAAAGTGATTACTGTTATTGAAAAATTGAACAATGAACCTATCACACTTGGCAAACGCAAAAAACACACTTTTATAGAAACAGAAGGAGGTAAGTACTTTCAAAGAGTAAAAATAAATCAAGAATCTCTTTTCACATTAGCAGCAGACTTATACAAACGACAACAATCAGAAACAGCTATCAAATACTTTGACATACTCATCGAGATCAGTCCTACTAAATTTAACAGCTATTTATTTAAGGGAATATCTTTAGCTAGGATGGGCGAATTTGATGAAGCCATGTTTCACTTGGAATCTGCTAGTCTCTTTGCTGATAGAGACTTCGACAAAATTCATGTGCAATATGGTATGGCTAATTATTACGCTTTAAAAGGAGAGAAAGAAAATTGTTTGTCCCATTTAGAAAATGCCAAAGAGAATGGCTTAGAACATTTTGCTATTATGAGAACAGACCCTGACCTCGTCAGCATTCTTACTGAAGAAGAATTGATGGAGATATATAACGTGGCAAGAAAGAAGAAGCCTACTCTCCCACCACCTTCTACAAGTAATTGACAATTAATTAATTACAAGTTTAAAGGCTCTAATCCATTTGAATATGGAGCATTCACAGTGCCATTTTTTAACCATACTCAAGTTTATTTTGGCTGAAAGTGGTAACAAAACTAGTAAAACAGCCAGAATGAATTTTTATCCTGGCTGAAATGTGACGCTATCATACCAACATTCGCGCAGTCCCGTAGGGATGAAGCTCGACAAACGGAGTGCGTTAGAGACAAGTGGTGGAAGCGACATCCGGCGCGACAGCATGGATATAGCGAACGACACGGTCACGGCCTACAGGCTCGTGATGGCCCCAAAGTAAAATTACATTTCCAAAACAAAAATCAATCCCCCCTACCTTACTCAACCATCACCATTTTAGATTCATTGCGCCCATAAAAAATGGGGTTATTTTAGAACATATCACTACAAAACTCAAAAAGAGGATTATGATTGGAAACT